>CAZBFW010000171.1:2599-7493 GCA_964491135.1 uncultured Phycisphaeraceae bacterium
TCACCCGCGATCGCGACGAAGCTCTCGACGTACTCCAGGAGACGTTTCTATACCTGCTCAAGAAGTTCCCCGGATTCCACCTCACGTCGCAGCTCACGACATTCCTCTACCCTGCAGTGAAGAACACTGCGATTGCCCGTCGCCGCAGACGGCTGCGTCTGGTTGATGCGGGACAGGAAGAGGCGTTCACCACAGCGATTCCGGCACGGTCGGACGGTTCTGCGGCATGTCGAGACGACCTGGCAGACATCCTGGCCGGCTTGCCCGAGCCCCAGCGGGAGGTGCTGCTGATGCGGTTCGTTGATGACATGACGCCGACGGAGATCGCGTCGGCCCTGGATATTCCGGTGGGGACGGCCAAGTCGAGGCTACACGGCGCGATCGAACGTCTGCGGGCCGACCCGCGGGCCCACCGGCACTTCGAACCGTGACGGTGGGCAGGCCGGATCCTGTTCTCCACGGAATTCCCCACTTTTCTTGACTTTGCGCGAACCGGCGCCAAGCCTTGCGCACTACACACGCAGAGAAACCCCATGTGCCCTGAGAACGACAACCATGCTGATTCGGAACTCGAAGTTCCACCTGCACTTAAGGAAGAACTGCGGGCGATCGCGCGGCCGGGCTTTGACGTTCCCGGGAACGTCGATGTGGCCATCGGGGAGGCGGCGCATTGCCACTTCCGGTCAGCCGCGCGGCATCGCATCGTGCGACTCTGGGCGCCGATCGCTGCCGCCGCGGCTGCGATTCTCCTGGTGTTCGCGCTCGGCCGGTACGAAGGGGGCCGGGCCGGCACGCCAGGGATCCCAGTGCACGCGTCGGCCCGCCGGCCGGACACGATCCTGGATGCGTTTGCGTTGGCTCGTCGGCTCAAGGCCGGTGAGCGGCCCGGCCCGGAATGGGACTACAACGCCGACGGCACCGTGGATGACCGCGACGTTCACGAGCTGGCCATGGCCGCGGTTCGATTGGAGCAAGGAACATGAACGGCTATTCCCGCAGAATCGGAATCGTCGGGGCCGTCGGCATCTTGGCGCTGACCATGGGCCTTGCGATGGCCCAAACGTCAACGCAGCCCGCCGGCACGTCCCGGCCCGCGGATGAGGACGGAAGGGAGCCGGTCTTCGGATGGGTGGATGTGTACCTCGACAGCGGAGACGTTCCGCTGGCCGCGTACCAGTTCGAGCTTGCGGCGGCGGCGGGTGATTTCGAGATCGTGGGCATCGAGGGGGGTGAACATGCGGCGTTTGCCGAGCCCCCGTATTACGATCCCGCGGCACTCCACAACAGCCGTGTCATCCTCGCGGCGTTCAGCACCGGCGACGAACTGCCGCAGGGGCGGACGCGCGTGGCGCGGATTCACGTGCTGGTGGAGGGCGAGGCCCCGCAATATGTGGCGACCCTGACCGTGGCCGCCACCGCGGACGGCAGCCCGATCCCGGTGACCATTCAAACGGAACAAGGAGCTCAACCGTGAAACGACGGTGGTTGGCCATCGCCGGCCTCGGGTTTGCCGGCAGTGTTCTTCTTGGATTGCTCGGAGCGTGTGCAGAACCGCGTTCGGTCTACTCCGAACACGCACTGAGCGAAGGGTTTATCGTGTCTGGCGGGCTACCTCCTCAGATTCCTCGCAGCAACATCATGTCGTTGATTGCTGAACCCGTTTCGCTGCCGGCGACGTCCGACGAAATCTGGGTCATCCAGAAGGCCGAACCGCAGGAGGCGGCAGAGGACAAGTCCGTGCCCGGCTCCGGCGAGTTGCGCGCCAAACTGGCCGAAGACCGCGAGGTCCCCGTTCCGCTGGAACACACCGACGTAAAGGCGGCCATCGCGGGCTACATCGCCACGGTCGACGTCACGCAGAAATACCGCAACCCCTACGAAGAGAAGATCGAGGCGGTATACGTGTTCCCCCTGCCGGAGAACGCGGCCGTGAACGAGTTCCTCATGACCGTCGGGGAGCGGCGCATCCGCGGCATCATCCGCGAGCGTGAGGAGGCCGAGCGCGTCTACAACGAGGCGCGACAGCAGGGATACGTGGCCTCTTTGCTGACCCAGGAACGGCCGAACGTGTTCACGCAGTCCGTCGCGAACATCGAGCCCGGCCACGCCATCGACATCCAGATCCGCTACTTCCACACGCTGGCCTACGACGACGGCTGGTACGAGTTTGTCTTCCCAATGGTGGTGGGGCCGCGTTTCAACCCTCCGGGTTCCACGGGCGGAATCGGCGCGGTAGGGCGCGGATCGGGCGGGCTGTCGGGCCAGGCAACCGAGGTGCAATACCTTCGGCCGGGCGAGCGCAGCGGGCACGACATCGGCCTTGAGGTGTCCATTCAAGCGGGCGTGGACATTGAGGATTTGCGCAGCGTCAACCATCAGATTGCGGTGACTCGGCCCGGTGAATCGCAGGCCGTCGTCCGGCTGGACCCCGCCGACGCGATTCCCAACAAGGATTTCGTGTTGCGGTACAAGGTGGCGGGCGACCGCGTGAAGTCCGCCATGCTGACCCACCGGGACGAGCGCGGCGGATTCTTCACGCTGATGCTCTACCCGCCCGATGACCTTCGGGACATCCCGCGCGGCCCCATGGAGATGATTTTCGTGCTGGACTGCTCGGGCAGCATGGACGGCCGGCCGATCGAGCAGGCGAAGACGGCCGTGTCGCACGCTCTGAAGAAGATGCGGCCGGACGACACTTTCCAGATCATCCGCTTCTCGAACGACTCGTCGAAACTGGGTCCCAAACCGCTGGCGGCCACGCGGGAGAACATCGCGAAAGGGCAGCGCTATCTCCGCAGCCTCCGGGGAGAGGGCGGAACGATGATGATTGAGGGCATCCGGGCGGCCCTGGACTTCGCGCACGACGAGCGGCGCATGCGCACGGTGGCCTTCCTGACTGACGGCTTCATCGGAAACGAGCAGGAGATTCTGGCCGAGGTGGACAAACGACTGGGCGCGAGCAGGGTTTTCAGCTTCGGTGTGGGCTCTTCACCAAATCGGTACCTGCTGGACGGCCTGGCCCGCGTGGGCCGGGGCGCGGTGGCCTATCTGAGCCTGAACGACGACGCGGCCGCCGTGATGGACTCGTATTTTGAACGCGTCAGCCATGCGGCGCTGGCGGACGTCAGTATCGACTGGGGCGGGCTGGACGTGGCGGACGTGTATCCGCAACGCCTGCCGGATCTGTTCGTGGGCCGGCCGGTGATTGTGACTGGCCGATTCGGTGATTCCTCCGCCGCCACCGTGAGCGTTCGTGGGCGGGCGGGCGACGGGGAAATCACTGTGACCGTCCCGGTGGACCCGGCCAACGCGGAGGCCACGCACAGCGGGCTGCCGGCGGTCTGGGCACGGCACAAGATCGCGGACCTTTCCTGGCAAAGCCTCACGCAGCCGGATGGCGATTGGCTGGCGGCCATTCGGAACGTAGCGCTGGAGTTCGGCCTGATGTCGGACTACACCGCCTTCGTGGCCGTGGACACGACCCGGCGGACGGAGGGAGACCACGGGACCACGGTGGCGGTGCCGGTCCCCGTGCCGGATGGGGTGAAATACGAGACGACGGTGGAGGAATGAGGGCGCGCGGTTCTTGCCGAAAACGTCTTCACGGGATTTCGCGCATCCCTCACACACGGGGTCGGCCTGTGCGCCTACCGGGACAGCACGAGGAACGACGGCTGCACCAGCAACCGCGACGGGGCTTTCAGAAGGTGGCTGTGCTATCGCTCGTCCTCGGCGGAGTTGTCAATTCAAAAGCGAGAGCGCGTCATGGCAAGCAGCAGGGTCAGGAACCAACGTACGACAGGCCGATTCGTACTGGTGTTGGCGATGATTTCCGCAGGATGCGATCCACTTTATAGGACACATCAGGCTGTCGAAGTGATGGTGACTTCGGCTCTCAGTACACAGCCAGTAGGAGGAGCTGAAGTCGAAGCGGCAGGCAAATACTACGAGGGCTGGAATCAGGACTTGCCGGAACCAGAAAGGAACCGCGCGTGGCTGGATCAGTATTGCACCGGAAAGGGGCGAACGGACGCAACCGGGCGGGCGGAGGTGATGCTCAAGATTCAAACGGTTTGTGGTGGAGTGTTTCCCGGCATCTACCCGGGCTTCGATCCGAGCGTGGATCGCGTGACCGCAACATCGTACCTCTTCCGCGTCAGCAGGGAGGGCACTACCGAGATACTGGAAGTCAGAAGCATGGCGCCGGGAGCGACGGCCCGCGGAGAGAACTTCGTCCTTGGCGTTCAGTCGATCGGCAAGCCCCTGGAAGACGAATGACTGACAACTGCTGGAGGAATCGGCAGCTTGGTCGGCGCACGGACCGTCTCTGGGGTTGCTGGGTCGACACAAAACCACCCACTCGCTATGTTGGGGAGCACGGTTTGTGTCACCGACGGAGAGTTTTGGATGCCGATCCTGCCGACCATCCGGAGCCGACGCAGCCGGGCCGCGCTGGAGAACGGGGTTGCGGTCCTGCTGGCGGGCGTATGGGTGGGCGCGCTCCTCGCGAAGCGGGGGATGATTGGTTGGGGCATGCTCGTCTCGACTCCGTTGCCGATGGCGCTGCGTGCGGCGGCCGTGATCGGCGTCGGGTTGGTTGCGCTGGGCGAGGTTCTATTGCTGGTGGACCGGGATCATCGGCTGCCGGCCGCGCTGGCCATGATCGTGGGCGGCGTCGCGCTGCTCCCGATTGGAGTCCTGTCGATCCGTGCGGCCGTGTTGCTGCTGAGACCCGATCGACCGGCCACGTCGGCGAAGCGGAGTGAGGAAGGAGCCCGCTGTCTCCGGTGCGGCTACAGCCTGCGGGGCCTCACCGTGCCCCGCTGTCCGGAATGCGGCACCCTGCGCGGCTTCCAGCAGAGCTTCGAGGAACTCGGCATCCGCAAAGAGGAAC
>CAZBFW010000172.1:0-3551 GCA_964491135.1 uncultured Phycisphaeraceae bacterium
AGGGCTCGCGCAGCGGCGTGTTCTTGCAGTGCATCCAGCAGATCCACTCGATGGGTCGAAGGGGGGGCATGGGGCGTCGCTCCACGCCGGTTGCCGTTCGGATTTCGCAGTAGTCATAGCCGAGCCCGGTGCCGCCGTACCGCGACTGCACACGGATGGGCTCGGCGGTGTAGAGCCACTCGATGAACGCCCACGCCTCGTCCGCGTGACGGGCGCCGCGGGGGATCACGAGTACGTCCTGCTCGCAGAAGGCGCGCTCCTGTCCATCGACGGTCGGGAATGGGGCGACGCCATAGCGGATGTCGGGCGCAAACTGCCGGATCGTATTGGCGAACCAGGGCCCCTGGCGCATCATGGCGAGCTCGCCGATCATGAAGGGATTCTGCGGGGAGGCATAGTTGCTCATGCTGCCTTCAAAATTCAGGACGTCCTTGCGGCCGAATCGGGCCGTGTACGCCTGGACCCAGGAATAGGCTTCGAGAAAGGGAGGCGTGTCCACGCGAAAGCGCCCCTCGGCAGGGTCAAAGAGCCGACCGCCGAACCAGATGGGCCAACTGTTCCAGAACCAGCCGATGGTGTCCGGCGAGGCGGGGAGGTAGGCCATCAGCTTGAGATTTCCGCTCCGGTCGCGGCGCTGAACGATGTCCGCAAAGCGGTCCAGCTCGGCCAGGGTGCGCGGCGCCGTGTCGGGGTCGAGCCCCGCCTTGCGCAGTGGTTCGGCGAACTGGGCGAGGATGTCCTTGTTGTAGTAGAGGGCGATGGTGGCCGGGGTGATGGGCACGGCGTAGAGGCGTCCGTGGTAGCGGCATGCCTCATCGAAGACGGGGATCAACATGTCTCGCGTGATACCGGAGCGGGCGGCCCGCTCGTCGAGCGCTTCAGACGCATCGGACGCGGCGAAGCTGACTACGTTTCGCTGCCACAGTCCGGCCAGGTCGGGCGGATCGCCGCCGGAGGTTGCGATGAGCGTTTTGAGGTCGATGCCGGTGGTGGTGGTGTAGTCCACGTAGATGCCGGCGCGGCGACCGTCGGTCTCGTTGTAGTGGGCCACCAGATCGCGCATGGCACGCCCTTCAAAATCGGTCCATTTCTCCCAGTACACGACGACCGTGCGATTCGTGGGAACGGACGACGCGGCGCGCGGGCCGAAGAGAATCAGCCCGACGGCGGGCACCCCGAGCGCCATCACGGCCAGTACGCGCAAGATATGACCGATCCCTCTACGGAACATGCTGATGGGCCAGTATACAGAACCGAGACCGATTCCGGCAACGCGGAGTCGGCACGGCGAGGATGGAACAGTTGCAGGAGCTCGCCAGATGGGCACGGCGCGGCCCCCGTACGCGCGACCCACGCGATATCGTGCCTTGTGGGCTGAGGCCGAGCTTCCGGTCTTTGCCGCGAACGGAGCGATGGCTTGACAAGGACTGGGGCAACGTGGAATCATGCGGGGACGCGGCAGGCTTGACGGACCTGCGCGGCCTGGGGTCGGCGCGGAAATTTGCTGTGGTCGGCTCGAAACTGCTGCCGACACGTACCCCTCAGAAAGGTGCAAGAATAATCTGATGACACGTGAAGACACTCGGACGGTTGGAATTCATCAAGAGCGACGGACATCGCGCGTCGCCGCCCGGCGCGATGCTGCCTCGCCGACGTGGGGCTCGAAACGCCGGCGGATGGTGGTCTTGGCGATTACGGCGCTGGTGCTGTGCGGCCAGGCCTCCAGGAACGCCGCGCGGGCCGATGCGCCAAGAATGCCGCAGGCGGATACGGAGGCCCGCATCGAGGCCCTGCTCTCCCAGATGACACTGGAGGAGAAGATCGGCCAGCTTACCCAGCAGTTCGGCGGTCGGCACCAGGATGCAAACCCGGACGTGCCGGGCGGGGTTCGGGAGGACCTGCTTGGTGCGATCCGTGCGGGCCGGGTCGGGTCCCTGCTGGGCGCACACGGGGCGGAGTACACCAACGCGATCCAGCGGGCGGCATTTGAAGAATCCCGACTGCGCATCCCGGTAATCCTCGGAAATGACGTGATCCACGGCTACCGGACGATTTTGCCCATTCCCCTGGGCGAGGCCGCAAGCTGGGACTGCGACCTGGTGGAGCGGACGGCGCGGATGGCGGCCGTCGAGGCCCGGGCGGCCGGCACGCATTGGACGTTCGCGCCGATGGTGGACATCACGCGCGATCCGCGCTGGGGCCGCATTGCCGAAGGATCGGGCGAGGACCCGTTCCTGGGCTCGGCCATGGCCGCGGCGCGGGTACGGGGATTTCAAGGGTCGTCCCTCACGGCCCCCGACGCCGTGCTGGCGTGCGCCAAGCACTACGTGGCGTACGGCGGGGCCGAGGCCGGCCGCGACTACAACACGGTGGACTGCTCGGAGCAACGGCTGCGCGAGCTGTACCTGCCGCCCTTTCACGCGGCGGTCCGGGCCGGGTGCGGGACGCTGATGAGCGCCTTCAACGACCTGAACGGCGTGCCGGCAACGGCCAACCGATTCACGCTGGATCGCATCCTCCGGCAGGAATGGGGATTCGCCGGATTCGTCGTCAGTGACTGGAACTCCATCGGCGAGCTGGTGCAGCACGGGTATGCGGCCGACGCGAAGGACGCCGCGGAGAAGGCCCTGCGGGCGGGCGTGGACATGGACATGTCGTCGTTCGCATACCGGGAGCACTTGAGCGAACTGGTGGAGCAGGGTTCCGTGCCGGAATCTGTCATCGACCGGAGCGTCCGCCGCGTCCTGCGGGCGAAGTTCGCGCTGGGGCTTTTCGACAACCCGTATGCCGATCCGAACGTCGAGGCCAAGGTCTCCCTGTGCGATGCACACCGGCAACTCGCCCGGGAATCGGCGGCGCGGTCCATGGTGCTGCTCAAGAACGAAGGCGGGCTTCTGCCGCTGAAGAAGGACGTAGCCGAACTGGCCGTCATCGGACCGCTGGCGGACAGTCAGCGCGATCCGCTGGGAACCTGGGCCGGCCTCGGCCGGTGGGAGGACGTGGTGACGGTGCTGGCCGGCATCCGGGCGGCCGTGGCGGAGGGGACCCGCGTGCAGCACGTGCCGGGCTGCGAGATTGACGCGGAGATTCCCGGCGGCATCGACGCTGCCGTGGAAGCCGCGAGACAGGCGGACGTCGCGATTCTCGTGATCGGCGAAAGCGAATCGATGAGCGGCGAGGCCCGTTGCCGCACGACGCTCGACCTGCCGGCGGCGCAGGAGCGGCTGTTGCAGGCCGTCCACGCCACGGAAAAACCCGTCGTGGTCGTGTTGTTGAATGGTCGTCCGCTGTCGATCCGCTGGGCGGCGGAGCACGTGCCGGCCATCGTGGAGGCCTGGCATCCGGGGGTGGAATGCGGGCATGCGGTGGCGGACGTGCTGTTCGGCGACGTGAACCCCGGCGGCAAGCTGCCGGTGACGTTCCCGCGGGCCGTGGGCCAGGTGCCGATCTGCTACAACCAAAAGAACACGGGCCGACCGCCGAGCGACGACCGTTTCACGTCGAAGTACCTCGACCTGCCCACGACCCCGTTGTTCCCGTTCGAGAGCGGA
>CAZBFW010000172.1:3561-6360 GCA_964491135.1 uncultured Phycisphaeraceae bacterium
TCGGGAGGTCCGACGACCGCTCCACCTCGCTGCACCTCGCCCGGCCCACGGCCCCGCGGTCCACGGTCCGGCACCCGATCTCCTCCCCGCCTCTCGCGCTCCGCGATTTGACAGTCACGCCGGAGGAAATCGGACCGGCCGGCACCGTGGAAGTGAGTGTGGAAGTGGTCAACACGGGCGACCGGCCGGGTGATGAGGTCGCGCAGCTTTATGTCCGCGACCTGGTGGCCGGCGTAACCCGTCCCGTGCGTGAGCTGAAGGGGTTTCGGCGAATCTCGCTGAAGCCGGGCGAATCGCAGCGGGTGACGTTTACGCTGGGTCCGGAGCACCTGGGCTTCTACGACCGCCACATGGAATACGTCGTGGAGCAGGGAACTTTCACCGTCTGGGTGGGCCCGAGCTCCGCGCAGGGGCTGGAGGGAACGTTCATCGTCAGGGATCCCGGCGCAATGCAGCCAAGACCGTGATTGTCGGCGTCTTGCGATTCATCACACACGCAGGAGAAGTGATCCATGTCGGCACTCGATGTCACCCTTCTGATTCTGTACTTCGTGGGAGTAGGCGGCGTGGGCTATTGGTCAAGCCGTCGCAGCCTCGACAGCAGTAAGTCGTATTTCCTCGGCGGCCAGACGGTAGGGTGGTTTGCGATCGGGGCCAGCCTGTTCGCGAGCAACATCTCCGCCGAGCACTTCATCGGCCTTGCCGGGTCGGGTGCCTCCAGTGGCCTGGCGGTCGGGCAGTTTGAATGGCTCGCGTGTTTCGTCCTTCTCCTGCTGGGATGGCTGTTCGTACCGTTCTATCTCCGAACCGGTGTCTTCACGATGCCGGAGTTTCTCGAACGGCGATACAACGCACACTGCCGGACATACCTGTCCGCGGTATCGCTCATCGCCTACGTGTTCACCAAGATCAGCGTTGCCCTGTGGGCGGCGGCCATGGTGCTGCACACGATTCTGGGTTGGGACATCTGGACGGGTGCGATCGTCCTGCTCGTGGCCACCGGCATCTACACCGTCTTCGGCGGACTTCGCGCGGTGATTTATACGGAGCTGTTTCAGGCTTTCATCCTCATTGCCGGTGGCGTATTTCTGACCGTGGCGGCCCTGGGCAGGGTTGGCGGCATAACCGACCTCGCCAATGGCGTGCCGGCCCACTTCTTCAACCTGTGGAAGAGCGTGGACCATCCCGACTTTCCCTGGACAGGCATTCTTTTCGGTGCCCCGATCCTCGGCATCTGGTACTGGTGTACGGACCAGATGATCGTGCAGCGAACGCTCGCCGCGCCCAACGTGGCTCAAGCCCGGCGCGGCACGATTTTCGCCGGGTTCCTGAAGCTGCTGCCGGTGTTCATCCTGGTCCTGCCGGGCGTCGCCGGCCGCATTCTCTACCCGGAGGTCGCGCCGAACGCCATGTATGCAGAGCTGGTCGACAAGCTGCTGCCTTCGGGCGTCAAGGGACTGGTTATCGCGGCATTGCTCGCCGCTCTCATGAGCTCTTTGGCCGCGGTGTTCAACAGTAGCTCGACGCTGGTCACCATGGACTTCTACCGGAAATGGCGTCCACAAGCCTCGGAGAAAGAGCTGGTGCGAGCAGGACAGGTCGCCACCGTCATCCTCGTCGTGTCCGGGCTGTTGTGGCTGCCCTTCATCGGCAAGATGAGCGACCAGCTTTTCGTCTATCTGCAGTCGGTGCAGGCATACGTGTCACCGCCGATCGCCGCGGTCTTCCTGGTGGGCCTGCTCTGGCGGCGTGCGAATGGCCCCGCCGCTCTGGCTTCACTCCTGATCGGGTTTGTTCTTGGCGCGGTTCGCTTCATCGCCGAAATCGGCGTCAAGACGGGCTGGCTGACGGATTCTGCAACAGCGTGGCTCGTCTCCATCAACTTCCTCCACTTCGCGATTGTTCTGTTCGTCGTGTCGATTGGCGTGCTCGTGTTTGTCAGCCTGATCACGAGTCGCACTGCGCCGAAGCTGGGTATCTTTGAGTCAACTCGACCAGAGGCTGAGGTGTCTGTACGACCCAGCGGAGTCAACATCGCGATGAGCATCCTGCTGGCACTGACTGTCCTGGGCCTTTGGGCATACTTCAGCCCGCTCGTTTTCGGAGAGTAGCCGGTGCGGCTCTCGCCGGGAGAGGAATAACCCGATGTGTGGTCAACGCGGCATGAAGCAGGTCATCTGTACCGGCGTGCTCACACTCGGACTTGCCGCCACGGGGGCCTCTGCGGAAGATGCCGGGCGGCCGGCGTCGAAACCGGCCACGGAAACAAACGGCGTGGTGAAGATCGTCAAAACGGACGAGGGCTACCGGCTGCTCCGCAACGGCCATCCGTATTTCATCAAGGGGGTGGGCTACCAGAGCGGCCTGGAGAAGCTGCCGCCCGCCGGTGGAAACTCCATCCGCACATGGGACGCGAACTCCGCCGAGAAACTGCTCGATGAGGCGCACGCCCTGGGCCTGACCGTCACCGTCGGCATCTGGCTGGGGCACGAACGACACGGGTTTCGCTACGACGATCCGCAGCAGGTGGCGGGCGAAGTGGCTAGGGCCCGGCAGACGGTGGAACGGCTCAAGGACCATCCGGCCGTTCTACTCTGGGGAATCGGCAACGAGATGGAGGGCGACGGCAAGAACCCGCTGGTCTGGCAGACGGTGAATCGCATCGCGAAGATGACCAAGGAGATCGACCTGAATCATCCGACCATGACCGTCATCGCCGGCGTGTGGCCGGACAAGATCACACGGTTCAAGGAACACTGTCCCGACGTGGACATCCTCGGGATCAACGTCTACGGCGAT
>CAZBFW010000172.1:6370-7223 GCA_964491135.1 uncultured Phycisphaeraceae bacterium
TTTGAAGCCCATGGTGCTGGAACTGGACCGGCAGCAGTTGGATCGCCCATACGTGCTGACCGAGTTCGGCCCCACCGGCTGGTGGGAGGCGTCGAAGACAAGCTGGGGCGCCGAGCACGAGCCGACGAGCACGGAGAAGGGCGAGACCTATCTCCGCGCCTACCAGACGGCGGTGGCCGGCCGGCCCGGCCGGTGCCTGGGTTCGTACGCCTTCATCTGGGGCCACAAGCAGGAGCACACGCGGACGTGGTTCGGAATGTTCCTGCCGGAGGGGGAGGCGACGGCCCCGGTCGATGCCATGACGTTCGCGTGGACGGGCAAATGGCCGGACAACCGGTGCCCGCGAATAGACGGGCTGACGCTGGCCCCGCTGGAGGCGGGCCGACCGATCGACGCGAAGGAACCGGTGCTGCGACCGGATGAAACATTCGTCTGTCGCGTGTCCACCGCAGACCCCGACGGCGACCGTTTGGTCCATCGCTGGGAGCTTCGCTCCGAATCCTCCGACCGCAAGACCGGCGGCGACCGCGAACTGGCCCCGCCCGCCCACCCGGACGCCCTCGTCTCCTCCGACGGGCCGAGCGGGACCTTCCGCGCTCCGCCCAAGCCCGGCGCCTACCGCGTCTTTGTCTACGTCGTGGACCCCGCCGGCCGTGCGGCCACCGCAAACGTCCCGGTACTCGTGAAACAGGAGTAGCCCTGCTTCCGGAAGGCTGCGGTGACTCGGCATCACGTGGGATCCCGCGGACGCATTCGGCATCAAGGCCCCGTCTCGCGCGAATGCCGTCCGCCCTCATCTGCAGGCGGAGCAAGCGACAAGCCTGATCCGGCCCCACTCGTCCTGTCGGCCTCC
>CAZBFW010000172.1:7233-7483 GCA_964491135.1 uncultured Phycisphaeraceae bacterium
CGGCCCCGGTCGATGCCATGACGTTCGCGTGGACGGGCAAATGGCCGGCCAATCGGTGCCCGCGAATCGACGGGTTGACGCTGTCGTCGTCCGAGGCGGGCCGCCAGATCGACGCACGGGAACCGGTGCTGCGACCGGGCGACACATTCGTCTGTCGCGTGTCCGCCGCAGACCCTGACGGCGACCGTTTGGTCTATCGCTGGGAGCTTCGCTCCGAATCCTCCGACCGCAAGACCGGCGGCGACCGCGA
>CAZBFW010000173.1:0-7455 GCA_964491135.1 uncultured Phycisphaeraceae bacterium
TTTCGTAAAGCACAGGTCCTCGGTTCGACCCCGAGCACCGGCTTTCTTCACTCGTCTGCTGTATCGTTGCGCTGGCGTTCTCTCCTTCGCATAACTCTGTAGTAGCGCATGGGTTTACGTCCTCACTCTCATCGTCATCGGCAACGATGCGAAGGCCCGACGTGTGCGCCCGGTGGCGCTCGCTTGCGGTGGGGTTGCGCCGGTGAATGGGTGCAGTTGGGGCGGCGCATTCGGCGGCTGTGTTGACATCGTATGGTGTGGCGTTGTCGCTCCCGGTCGCTTGCAGCGTGACGGTCTCGCGCTCCGGGGTCGGTTCGTTGGTGATCGGCGGCAGGAAGTCGAGGGCGCTGGTTACGTCGAGGATTCCGAGGCGGGTGTACGTGTTCAGCGTCAGCTTCGAATCGGAACGCCGGGCGAGCGATTGCGTCGCCTTGACATTCGTGCCTGCGAAGGAGCGTTGCCCACGCTGGCGGCCCATGGGACGAACAGTGCGGAATCGCATCGGTGTGGTACAATCCCACCATGCGACGACGCTTCCGAATCCGCCGGATCGCCAAGTGGACCGGGCTCGTGCTGTGCGTGCTCGTGCTGGTGGCGTGGGGGGTGAGCACGGTCAAGTGGGTCGTATGGTCTCGGACCGGCGGCACGTGGACATACGAAAGCTCGCTGCTATATGGGTCCTTTCATTTAGAGAGGTACCCGGCGAGTTGGTCTCCGAAGCGATTGCAGGGCTTTTCTATTTGGCCTTACTTCAAGGTCCCGCCCGTAGAAGCCACAGCGATCCACCGTCTGGGGCTTACTCTGCCCAAGTCCCACCAACACTTCAGCGTCATAAGCACTCCACCCTGGACCGGTACTGTAGAGATTCCTCTTTGGATTCCGTTCGTCCTATTGGCCGTTCCGGCGGCCCTTCTGTGGTGGCGGGATCGTAAACCCCCACGCGGCCACTGCCAGCGCTGCGGGTACAATCTCACGGGCAATACTTCTGGGACCTGCCCGGAATGTGGTCAACCAATATGAAACGACGCTCCCGGACAAGGCGGAGTCTGAAGTGGGTGGGGCTGGTGGCGTGCGTTCTTCATAGCGGCACGAGTGCCAGTTGGGCGTGCGATTCGCATGTCTCGTAGGATGCAGAAAACTCTCGTCGTTATCGCACTGGCAGGGGCCGTCCTGGCTGGGCTGGCCGGGCCGGCCTTCATGTGGTGCCTGGTTTTGCTGCCGGCGTGGGTGCTGGTTCTCCTGATCGTACCGCGTTTGGCGGGGGTCCGGCCATCGATGCGTCATGTCCGTGCGGGGATCGTGCTTTCAGTGCTGGCCGGTATCGTCTTCGGCACGAGCATGCTGGTGAGTATCGAGCTTTCCACATCATCGAGCGAGGTGTGGAGATTCGGTGGCGCCGGGATCAGCCGTACATCATTCCAGACGCGATTGCCCCAGTATCCGAACGCGCCCCAACTGACGATCGGGTGGCGGCCGTGCCTCTGCCCACTCGGTGCATCCTTCGTCGCCATGGGCGATGGGCGAGGCGGGTCCAGCCGCACGGATTCGCGTGCGACGTGGCCGCTGCTGACGAGCACCGCGCTTCCCACCTTTGTCTTGTGGCGATTGCGGCGAGATCGTGTGCCACCGGGTATGTGCAGGCGGTGCGGGTACAATCTCACGGGCAACGCAAGCGGCATCTGCCCAGAGTGTGGTCAACCGAAATGAAGCAACGCTCCCGGACAAGGCGGGTTCTGATGTGGGTGGCCACGGTAGCTTGTCTGCTGCTTGCATTGGTGTGGCTCATCAACACACAGTGGACAGCGTCCTTCGCATCCGGAAAGGCGGAAGTTGCCCTCTGCTGGTCTGGCATCCTGGTTACACAGCGAGACCGCGGCGTTGCAGCAGACCAGGATCGATGGGTCGTTCAACCAAGAATGGAGCAAATGGGCGAACATCCTTGGATTGAGCGGTGCACCATCGGGGTGCTCGAGCGCGTTTCCACGAGCGGCGAAGTCACGATCGTAAACAAGCGATGCACCTTCATTCCCCTCTGGATACCATTCGTTGCCTTCGCCGTTCCCCCGTTTGTCCTGTGGCATCAGCAATACCATCCGCCGTTAGGGCGTTGCCGGGCGTGTGGGCATGAGTTGAGCGGTAACAAAACTGGCGTTTGCGCAGAATGTGGTCAACCGATATGAAGCGACGCTCCCGGACAAGGCGGGTTCTGAAGTGGGTGGGGCTGGCGGGGTGCGTGCTGACTGTGCTGGTGTTTGTGTCGACTCTGGTCTGGACAGTAGAGTACGGTTGCTGGACTTATCCCTATTATCATGACATTGGCACCGAACCCGGAATGCTCCAATACAGCGTCCTTTACGACATGCCAGAATACGCAACGTGGATACTCAACGAAGGCCTTTTTGTCGATGCGGCCCCACCGATCCGGCCAAATCCAGAGAAGTTGCTGCAATGGCCGACAATGAGAAGATCGCACTTCCCCACAGGGGTGTCGGAGTCGGTGATCATGATTCCGCTGTGGGCCGTGTTTCTTGTGCTCGCCGTCCCAACCTTCATCTTATGGCGTTTCGACTGCCGTCCGTCACCAGGCCATTGCCGACATTGCGGCCATAACCTTGCGGGCAACCTTTCCGGCGTCTGCCCAGAGTGCGGAGAGGGAACATGATTCGCAAACTCGGCCTCGGCGTCCTTGCCTTTGTTCTTCTCGGCTCCCTGATGCCGGTCGTACTTGGTGGGATGTTCGGCCCCACCGTCGTCCATCAGAGGGGGTTCAATGAGGCGGAGGGGCTTGGCCAGATGTCCCCCTGGGTGTTTCGCTCAATGTGCACGAGTCTCCATCCGCAAGTCTCGGACAGGCGTCCCGGGTGGTTCTGGGGCCGTACCCCTGCCAAGCCCGGTGAATACATCATTGCCTTTGACGCATACCACATCGTAGGGGCAAAGTGCGGCGTGAGAGACTACATCGACCTGACAAGCTGGTTCGTGTGGCCAACCTGGCTGCCCGCAGCTGTCGTGTGGGGCGCACTGGCCCTCGTCTGGCTCTTAATAACAATACGCTCTCGCCTCACCATCCGGCCCGGTCACTGTTACGGCTGCGGCTACGACCTCACCGGCAACGTCAGCGGAACATGCCCGGAGTGCGGCAAGCCGATTCCCGCTTCGAGTCAGGTTTGAGCAACTTCCGAAACCCGCTGCCCGCGTCGTGTTGGCTGCGTGGTGGACCGTTGAAATGCAGACAGTGCCGCCTACGCCCTGCGGTCTGCCACGCAGAAACTGATGTTGCACCTGGGAAACAAACCCACTTGACAGTGCAGCGACCGACGTGAAGTTGTACTGGACCGTCACTTTCTCGCAGAGGATTCATCGAATAACAGTTGGCGCGCTGCGGCGCGAAGCGGTAGCATGTTTGTCCCACTGGCAGCGCCGTCGCGTGGGGGAGAGGCACTGCCGGTCGAGCACGTCTGGCCACGAGAGGGAGAGAATCGTGAATCGTACGAAAACAAGGGCAGTGGTCTGCGTAGTGCTCGCGATTTGCGCCAGTTCAGCGTGAGCTTGCTACGAAGGAGGCGGTGACGCCGCCTGAGGGGAGAGCGTTTTCCCCGACCAAGCACTTCTACGAGAGAGGGAGGTAATCATGAATCACTTCAGAACATGGGAATCGGTTTGTGTGTTGGCCGCTCTCTGCGCGAGTCCCGCGTGGGCGACCGTGACGATCGAGACCGTCACCGTCGGCAATCCAGGCAACGCCGCGGATACGCGGTATGCGTCCCCCGGCCACGGCGCCGTGGCCTACACGTACAAAATGGGCAAGTTCGAAGTGACGGCCGGCCAGTACACCGAGTTTCTCAACGCCGTTGCGGCGACAGACACGCATCACTTGTACCTTTCGGAAATGGGGAGCGCCCTTGACTACGGCTGCGGGATCCAGCGCATCGGCTCATGGGGCAGCTTCACGTACAGCGTGGCGGAAGGATGGGCAGACCGACCGGTGGACTGGATGTCCTGGGGCGATGCGGCGAGGTTCGCCAACTGGCTGCACAACGGCCAGCCGACGGGCATGCAGGACCTGACCACCACCGAGGCCGGCTCCTACTTCCTGAATGGAGCGCAGTGGAACGATGAGTTGATGGCCGTGGTGCGTGGGCCGGACGCCACCTGGGTAATCCCGTCAGAGGACGAGTGGTACAAGGCGGCCTATCACAAGAACGATGGGGTGACGGGGAACTACTTCGACTACCCCACGGGCAGCGATACCTTGCCGAGCAACGATCTGGTAACGCCCGACCCGGGCAATAACGCCACCTTCGCGCTCACCTACGGCGACATCACCCTTGGCGAGCCCTTTTACGCAACGGAGGTCGGCGAGCACGAGAACTCGGGCAGCCCGTACGGCACGTTCGACCAGGGTGGCAACATGGAGGAATGGACGGAAGGCAAGCGACCTGGCGACAAGGAACGCTTCATGCGCGGAGGGTATTGGTCTGGGACCCGCTACGAACTGCACGCGAAGGACTCCTTCGGGATGTTTCCAATGGTCAGGGACTACCCCTGGGGGTTCCGAGTGGCCCGGGTGCCCGAGCCTGCTACGCTCGTGATCCTGGCCCTCGCCGGTGTGGGAGTGCTGCGAAGGAGGCGTTCGAGAGGATGACGCAACATCCGCCGGCGCGCCATGACGCCTGACGCAAGGGCCTTGCGTCACCCGGTTTCTCCTGGGCACTCCTACGCCTGGCGAACCCGGCAGGCGACCGAACAACTCGGTAGAAGCCGTGTTTGCATATCCGAGGACGCCACAGGATGAGCGGTATCGCCAACGGCCCCGATCGGCAGCGGGCGCTCATAACCTGTTTTGGCTCAGTGCGTTTCGGCGCGTCCGCCGAACCAGTTTCGTAAAGCACCGGTACTCGGGTCGACCCCGAGCACCGGCTGTTTCGCACCCGTCCGCACAGTGACGCATCACCTCGTCCAGGCTGGTACGGTTACAGGAGTTGTCGTGCTCGGCCGGGAGGGTTCGCACGCCGCCCGCTTTGCAGGGTGTCGCACTGGGAATACTGTTGGCCGTCCGGTGCCCGCCGGACCGCGATGCCTGACGCTGTGGGCCGTCGGTAGTATACTCGGCGGGTGGAACCGCACGAAGGCGGGCGCAGCAGGGCGGGGACTGGGTGGAGCGGCGATCCGTGAAAGCGCGAAGGCGAAGGCCGTCCGGGAAGAAAAGCAAGTCGCCCGTCGAACAGATGCCTCGACGCGCCCACCGCACGTGGGCGCTCGTCGGACTGGCGCTGGCCGCGGCGGTTGTCTGGATCGTGCTTCGCCTGGTTGGACCACCGGCGGCGGCTCCGGCTCCCCTGAGCGTCCTGCTCGTCACACTGGACACGACCCGGGCGGACGCCCTGGGGTGCTACGGGCGTGCCGGGGCACGCACCCCGAACCTGGACAGACTTGCTGCCGAGGGTGCACGATTCACGCGGTGCGTCACCTGCGCGCCGACGACGCTTCCGTCCCATGCCAGCCTGCTGACCGCGGTCTATCCATACGTGCATGGCGTGCGGAGGAACGGGGTTGGGCGAGTTCCTGACGCGCAGGTCACGCTGGCCGAGGTCCTTCGAGACGCCGGCTTTGCCACGCGAGCCACGATCGCATCAGCGGTTCTGAACCGATCGTACGGACTCGATCAGGGTTTCGAGATCTACAACGACGTGTCCGGATCATCCAGGCTTGGCCAGGTGAATCTGCCCGAGCGGAAGGGGGACGCCGTCACGGCAGACGCCATCCGGCTGCTCGAGGGTGTGGCTGACCGGAGGTTCTTTCTGTGGGTGCACTACTACGATCCGCACTTTCCCTATGAATCCGAACGCGTGCCGGACGTCGAATCGCCGGCCGCGTACCACGATGAAATCACCTTCATGGACGCGCAGCTCGGCCGGCTTCTCGAACGGCTTGATGGCCTGGGTCGAGCGGGCGATACGCTTGTGGTCGTTGTCGGCGATCACGGCGAGGGGCTCGGCGAGCACGGTGAGCCGATGCACGGTGATTTCATCTACCAGAGCACACTGCTGTGCCCGTTGTTGATCCGCTGCCCTGGTCGCGTGCCGGCCAGCCGGACGATCCGGACCCTGGTTCGCACGATCGACTTGGCATCCACAATCTGCACTCTGACGGGCGTCCCCGCGCTGCCGCAGGCGCAGGGAGAAAGCCTGGAACCGTTGCTCCGGGGCGAGGTGGATGACCTGGGTCTGCGTGCCTATGCGGAATCGTTTGAAGTCCACGCCGGATTCGGGCTTTCGCAGCTCCGCACCCTCATCGCGGGCGATTGGAAGTACATCCTGGCGCCTCGCCCGGAGCTCTACAATCTGGCCGACGATGCCGGCGAGACGCGCTGTCTCCTGGATCAGCAAACCGAGATCGGTGCCGAGCTGCGCGGTCTACTGCGCGAGTTGATCGCCAGTGCCCCGCTTCCTCCTGCGACAGAGACTGAAGCCGTGAAACCGGACCCGGCCCAGATCGCCCAGCTCGAATCCCTCGGCTACACGGCTGCCGGCGCGTTGGACGTAACGGAAGGCGATACCGAGCTCGAACGCTTTGAGCCTCGTGGCGGGGATCCGAAGGATTTCGTGCGAGCCGTCGAACTCAACGCGCATTACAACTGGGCCACGCACCGGCAGCAGTACTCGCGGGCGGAGAGCATCGCTCGGCAGTTGATCGAAGCGGTGCCCGAGGCCCCGCGACCTCGTGTGAATCTTGCCTACGTGCTCACTCAACTGGGACGCCTCGATGAGGCCGTACCTGTCTATCAACTTGCCATTGACATGGCGCCCCGGGATGCGTACATCCGCCGGTCCTACGCCGAGACGCTGTTCCTTGCGCACCGATGGGAAGAGGCGGTCGCGCAGTTCGGGACGGTTCTGGCGTTGGCGCCGGAGGACACGTTTGCGTTGTACTGCACGGCCGTGTCACAGGACTTTCTGGGCCGGCCGGACGAGGCCGAGGCGACGTTCACGCGGGCCCTCCGGATCGAACCGAACAGCCCGCAAGTGCTTCACGGGTTCGGCGTGCTGCGCGTCAATCAGAACCGGTTGGCCGAGGCCGCCGCTCTGTTTCGCCGGGCCCTGACCGCAGATCCGACGTTTCACCAATGCCGACAAGAGCTGATGGCGGTCGAACGGGAGCTGGCCCGGCGAGGTCCAGGGGAGTCGCCCCGGTAGGTCAGGCGATCCGCCCGTTGACCCGCTCACCCCGCGGTCACGGCCGGCGGCCGGGAGCCCAGGGCGCCCACGTTCGACGTGCTCACCGCTTCCTTCCAGTGGTGCAGCAGGGTGAAGAAAGCCCAGATCGCGCCGATGACGTAGGCCAGCACGGCCCCGCCGAACCAGTACCAGTACATGCCGGTGCCGCTCATGTCGGTCGCTTCCTTGCGCAGAATCAGGTCCACCGACACGCCGCTGGTGATGAAGTAGTACAGAA
>CAZBFW010000174.1:0-7436 GCA_964491135.1 uncultured Phycisphaeraceae bacterium
CTCGCGAAGGGAGACTGCGGCCGCAGCCTCGTACGAAGCCTGGTGGCGTCTCACGGGCCGCTGAGACCAGTGCCGAACGCCACGTAATCCTCCTCGTCAATGTCATCGTCTCCGTCGAAGTCGAGACAGAAACAGGCGGCCATCACCGGTCCATTGTCAGCACCAGTGAAGCACTGCGCGAAAACGGAGAAGTCAAACAGATCGACATCGTTGTCGCTGTCCGTATCGGCGGCCGGAGACGGATCGACCCCGTCCAGCATGCCGTCGCCGTCCGTGTCGGGGTTGCGCGGATGCGTACAGCCGCCGCTGATCTCCACTCCGTCACCCACGCCGTCCTCGTCGCTGTCAACTTTGAACGCATCGGTGTGGTGCGTGAAAACCTCCGCAACATCATTCACGCCGTCTCCGTCATCGTCCGGATCGAACGTGTTCGGGGTGGCATCGCTATCGAAATCACCGTCTGGGTCAAAGAAGATGGCCCCTCGGTACACTTCCGATTCCCGACCGGTCACACTGTTGACGTACTGCACGAACACCTCCATCTGCCCGCCCTGCGCCACGGCATCGAGCAATCGGGTGAGGTAAGGACTCAGCGGCAGGGGCAGGTACGGCTCGCTGTCGTCGAACGGGGTGTTGGATATGCGATACTGGTCGGCACCCGTGGAGAAGTTCAGCGTCAGGAGCACCGAGGCGCTGTCCGTCCGCTCCGATCCGTTGTTGATGTCCACCCAACCCAACGGGGGAATCGCGTCAGCGAAGGCAACACCCTGCACCGTCCGGGACGTGCAGCTCAACTCGCCTGACAAGCCCACGGCCTGGAATCGGTAGTAGTACGTTCGCCCGTCCACAAGCCCCAGATCCGTATAGGTGCCGTCGTTCACGTCGTTCGTGGCGGGATTCGCAATCAACACGAAGTTCGTGGGCGCGAGTTCGTCCGCCCGATAGATCCGCATGGACTGGTACGATGGATGCACCGGGAACCACAGGATCAGCCCGTTCGGCACCAGAATCTGCTCGTTCAGATCGCCCGTATCCGTCACCACGCCCACGTCCTGCGGGCAGGGCAGTTCATCGTCCGTCGGATCCAGCGGGCATCGGCCGTATTGCACTTCGGACCCGTCTGACTCACCACCGTTGTCGGTATCCTGATCAAATGGATTCGTGCCATTCTTGAACTCGCCGGTGTTGTCGAGCCCGTCGCCGTCGTAATCCTTCGCGGCATCGTCAACGGTCGGATCCGTGCCGTAGTACGTCTCCCACGTACAGGGCAGTCCGTCCTCATCGAGGTCGGTTCGCGGGGCCACGTACACGTGGAAGGATTCCGAGCCGTATCGGGTGAAGTCCTGCCCCAGGTTGCCGGTACCGTCAGCCACGACAAACACGGTATAACTTCCGCTCACGCCCGGCGGCGGCGGGTTATTCGGATCGTCATTGACGACGCCACCTTGCACGCCGGCCTGCCACGTGTCGGTAAACAGGGCGGCGTACACGCCGTCGTCCGCCTGGCCGTCATCCTGGGCACCATCATCCGTCAGGACCAGTTTGCCGCAGGCGAACGTGCCGTCCGGCCGGAGGACAATGGCCGTCACCGCGGCGCCCCGGATGGGGCCGTGCGCGTCCGTCAGAATCGCCTGAACGTGCACGGGTACACCCTGCTCAAACGAACCGTAGTTGGCCACGCCCTCCCCGCACCCGGTCCGTTCCTGGGAAACCTGCGTGATCATCTGGGCCCCGAAGCGCTGCCGGCCCAACAGAACGGCCAGGTAGTCGGCCGCGGAAGTCGGCGTCATGCGGAGGGTCCAGGTACCGGTCATGAGCGTGCCGTTCACGTGGTAGACGACGTGCGTTGCGTCGGAGTAGATCTGGGCTTGGCCTGCCCCGATCAGATTGCTGTTCGGATCGCGCAGCTCGACGCTCATCGCGCCGGCCGATTGCGACCAATTCAGCACAAAGGCGCCTTGGTCCACGCCGGCTTCCTCCACCGGGATGAAAACCGTTGTCGCCACACCGCTCGGAGCGCTTCCGGTCTTTTGGAACAGGCGTTCCAGGTCGTTCGCCTCCTGCAGTTGGGTCAGGTAGGCCTCAGCCAGGTCCTGTTCAAGCGAAGTCAGAGCTTTGCCCGAGTCTTCCACGTCCACGTAGGAATAATCGCCGTCGGTGAAATCGGCGATGTCCTGCATCAGCTCCTGGTCGGATTGCGGGCCGAACGCGATCGTGTGGATGAACGTGTCCGTCGTCGCAAACCGGCCATCGGCCGGGTCGCCCAGGTCGCCCGGACACGCGAACGGCACCGTCCAGAAACGGGCCTCGTTCTCATCGCCGTCTGAGAGCAGGATGATGTTCTTGATGTCCTCGGCGGGCAGTGCGGCTGCATCGATCCGGTCCTGGGCCTCCCAAAGTCCGTCGCCGATGGACGTCCAGCCGCTCGGTGTGAGCCCGCTCACGACGCCCTTGGCCGCGGTCCGCTGGGCGCCGGAGGCCGTAGCCAGGGAAATGCTGTCTGCGTCGTGGTCGCACTCGCTGTTGTTGCCACTGAACCACGCCACGCCGACGCGGTCATTGTCGTTCACCGCGTCAATGTAGAGCGAGGCGGCGTTCCTGGCCGCATCCAGCTTGGTGGCCGTCCCGCCTTGCGGGTCGGCCATGCTGCCCGAGCGATCGATGACCAGCATGTGGTTGATGTCGAAATCACCATAGAGCACGGAATTGAACTCGGTTTCCGTCTCCGGCATCAGGGCGCCCGGACAGAGTTGGACCGTCAGGTCATACAGGCCGTCCGCCGCCTTGGAGGGGGCCTGGCAAACCAGCCAGTACTCGCCGCCCACGTAACCGGAGGTGATGATGGCTGCGGGGTCGCCTTCAACCGACACGGCGAAATCGTCCGCGGTCAGACCCTTGATGGAACGCGCACCCGCCCCTTCGGGCTTGAGGCCCTCCGGCCCCTCCACGAACACGCGAACCAGGATGCGGCCCGGGTCCGTGGCCGGTCCGGGATAGACCGGCCAGGTGAAGGTCGGACGGACGATGGACAGCTCCACCGGGCCCTCGTCCACCGTGTATTTGAAAGAGGCGTCGTCCTCGAAGCCGACGATGACCCAACCCATTCGCGTCATCGGGTTCAGCCCGGGGTTCAGGATGGCTCGCGCGTACTTGGTTCCCACGCCCTTGGAGAGAACAGTGGCTTTTTCCACGCCACCGCTGCTCTGCACGCCGATCAACGACCACCCGACCGTTTTGTCCGACGTGCCGCGCAATCCGACGGCCCGACACCCGATGGATGTGGTCACGGGTACGGGAACCAGCTCGAACACACGCTGGCCCCAGGCTTTGACCGAGCTGGCCAGGGCCTGCGGCAGCGGCTGCGTACCATCGTGCGTGAACGACCGAATGATATCCTTGTACAGGCTGCCCCCGTTGAGGCCCGTGGTTTCGTCGATGAACACGTAACGGCCGGCATTCGGCAGGTTGGTGGCATCGAACTCCCGTGTATAGAGGCACGTCGCATAGTCATGGAACACGTAGCGCAGGTTGCCACCGCCCTTGTCCACGATCGTCCGCTTCAGCGTGGCCAGGCTGTCTTTGACGCCGTTGTTGCTGATGTCGTCTTCCATGTTCTGCCAGAGCTTCAGGATGAAGTCGATGCCGCTGTCCGGCTCAACGCCGATCGTGCCGAGCTGCTCGCAACAGTAGCCCCAGAACAGGCATGCCCGGTAGGAGAGGTCGAACAGCGTCAGGTCACGGTACGGCCCGAAGTCCTTATCGTCCTTGATCAGGTTCTCGGTCATCAGCCGGTTGGTGTCCGTGATGAATGGCCCCACCGCATCCAACTCCAGGTCATAGCGGTCGTCCAGCGTCCGGGCCGTACCCTCCGTGAACCACGCGCCGAGCGAACTGCCCAAGGCGGTGTCCGCCCCGGCATTATCGAGGTAGCGCCGTTGCACGCCGTGGAACAACTCATGGCTGGTGACCCAGCGCAGGCCGGGGTCCGACGCGCAACGCATGGCCTTGGCATCCAACGTCATGCAGTCGTTGTTGTTCGTACCCGTGTCGGTCGAGTCGAAGACGTAGTAGTTCCCGTCGGGCAGCGAGGTGAACCACGGCGCATCGAAACCCCAGCCGCCCTGCCGATCATACGCACCCTGGATGATCGGCAGAATCTTGTCGGCCTGCGTCTGGGGGTAATAGTCTCCGTCGTCACCGCAATCGGCCCACGCATCGTCGGTGTAGAAAACGGTCCAGTCCACGCCCTCGATGGTCATCGATGTTGATGAGTCCAGCGCACCGTTGCCGCAATCCTCCGCGCGGACAACGTTGATCCAGAACAAAAGTGAAAACGCCGAAATCGCCGAAATGGCACGTGTGAAATCCATGAATCTCATCCTTCTTGGGTTGCGCGGTTCTTCCTCTCGAAACGTCCCTTCAGCCCGCCGGTGCAGCGGCGATATGCGCGCAAGCTCGAACCGCCGCCGATCCGGAAGACCGTCGCTGCCGCGCATGGTGATGTTCTGGGGCGTATCCTCGCCCGCCACCTCCCCAAGCGGCGTCATCCCCGCGCGACCGACGGCGGGGCCCTTCGCGGCGCAGACGATCCAGGGTCTGTGCCGGGATACGATGGCGAACACAACTCATCCGGATGGACTTCATCCGGCCCGATGCGTTTATCCTAGGCCTGGATCTCGGCAACGGCAAGCGAGATTCGAAGTGAATGCCCCGTCGCGAAAACTCGTGATCAAAAGCACACCCGGCGTCGCCGTTGAAGTGGAACTTGCTCCGTTCGGATTTGCGACGATCCGGACGGCCCGACGCCCTTCACCAGTCCGCCTGCAAGCGTGCTCGTGTCCGCGAAGCCCGTTCCATTACCAGCGCTTCGCGCCCAGAAACGACTCGGCTCGCTGTTCGGAGTACAGCCGATCACACTCCTTCAGGCTGTTGATCTGCACCTCCGGCGGCGCGGAGTGCACAAAGTGCGTCGAGTTCATGGCGATGCCCGTGTGATAGATCTTGCCGCTGCGGTTGATGAAAAACAGCACGTCGCCGGGCTGGATCGCATCTCGATACCAACGCGTGGCCACCAGCCGCCCGTTCAAGAACTGCTGCGCCGCGTCGCGGGGCAACACGACGCCGGCCTGCACATGCACGTTGCGGACCAGGCCGCTGCAGTCCAGGCCGAGTGAGGAGACGGCGCCAAACACGTACGGCGTATGCAGGAATTCCAGGGCCCGCAGCACGCGCTGCTCGGCTTCGGTTGCACCATCGAGAATCCGCACGTCCGCGGCCGGTAGCTCGAAAGTACCCCCGCCCGGATGCATGAGCCGGACGTTGGACTCCGACTTCCGCACCATCGACAGCGTCGAGCCGCGGGTAATCCGGTGCTCGCCGATCTCGACGTCCCTCAACAGCACGGCCGGCGTCGCCGTCGCGTACTGCTTGAATTCCTCTTCCGAGATCGGCCGCACGCAGGACGCCCGCACCCAGCCCCAATACCCGTCCGCCGAGTGCAACAGGTAGTAGCCTCGCGCCGCATCGTGATCCAGCAGGAACAGCAGCTCGCCGTACAGAATCTGCGTCTGCAGCGGCCCGGATTCTGACGGTGCCTCGAAGGTCAGGGCCATCGGGGCCACGCAGACCCCGAATCGTTTGCTGTCCAGCCGGCCGTCCTCCGGCAACAGCTTCATTTCGTTGCGCACTTGGCGGACGCCCACCGCCTTCAGGGCGTCGGCCAGCGTCTCCCGCAGGATGGCCATGTTCGTCGCCCCGCCCACGACGACCGTCTCGCCCTCCACCTTGATCTCCGGCGCAAGGTACACGGCCGTCTGGTCGCTCAGGTTGGCGCGGCAGTACAACCTGCAGAACCACGCCGCCTTCTCGACCGGCAGGTCGCCCTCCGGCCAGAGGCGGCGAGCCGCGGCAGCCAGCGTTCGGCCCGCGGGTCGGCTCGGATAGTTGGGCACGGAATCAGCCTCTTCCGGGTCGTCGTCCTGCTTCGGCGGCGTCAAATCCAACGCGTCTCTGTTCCGGTCAACCGTTTGGGCGAGGCCCTTGTACAGTTCCTGGGCGCATTCGCGATGGAACGCCTTTCGCCGAGCGGCCGGCATCGAATCGGCGGGCACGCCGAACCACGCAGCGACGCCGGGCACGCCCGGCCTCCCGCGCGGATGGACCGCCGGCTTGCCGGAGCCAGATGCCAACGCCGTCGCGAGCGACTTGGACACAACGTCGTCCGCGTTGGGCACGGCCCCCGGCACTTGCCCGTTCTCAAACCCAATGGTGATCGCGATGTCGGCCTTGTGCCGCGCGCAGATGCCCGCCATCGCCTTTTCCGGCCCGCCGTCGGCAGCCGGCAACGCACGGTCGTCGGCTCGCGTCATCACGCATACGCCGCCCGCCCGGCGGATCAGGTGGTACAGGTGTTCGCCGGTTTTAAGGGCCAAGTCATCCCGCGCCCGATCGGCCGAGGTCGCCGATCCGCCGCCCAGTGGGTCGATCACGACGACCAGTCCTTTCAACTCATCAGCCGGGGGCGTCCAGGCGGGCTGAAACGAGTCGATCAAGCTGTCCACCGGCGCTTTGCTGCTCATAGGCGACTCACTCCCTTGTGCCATCGACGCCGCCAGAACGACGAAAAGCAATTGCATGTTGACGGATCCCGTTCACGGATTCCTGCATCCTGCTGCATCGGATGGACCATTCTACACGATTGCGTCAGCCGCGTTTTACCCAGATCGGGCTGGACCATGCCATGTTGTTGTCGCGCAGTGTAACTCGCAGGTAGTAAAACGACACATCGCGCTGCGGCGGCTGCTCATCCACGATGACATAGCGGCTCTGCTGCCCTTCGCCGCCAAAGCAGTGGATGACCTCGCCGTCGCGAACAAGCTCAAGCGTGTGAAGGTGCCCTTCCTCCAGGGGCACGGCGACATTCACCATAAACTTCGGCGATTCCGAAAGTTGCAGCTCGCTACCCATCGGGTGGCCGTCGCAGAAGAACCACATGCACAGCTTCACGCCGGTGGTGGCGAACGTCCGGCGGGCGCGGATGGCGTCCAGAATGGCCTCACGCGTCGATTCAGGCGCCCAGACGCCGGTCAGCCCGGCGCGATACGCATTCCGCTTCCAGCACACACCGTGCTGCCAGATGAGCCCGTGCTGGTCGGAGCCGCCCACCAGGCCGACGCGCTTTCCGGCGAGCAGGCCATCCTGAAGGAAGTGACCTTTCATCGCGCCACGGTGCGGAACGGGCCGGTTGCCCTCGTACTCGAAGGCACCATGCACGGAGCAGATTTCCACCGCCGGGGTGAGGTCCGGGTCAAACTGCTCCCAGGGCACGCCGGTCCAGCCGATATGGTGCGGGATGGCGATCGCCCGGTATTCACGAATCGCTCGGTAAAGGTCGGGCAGGTCACGCGTGGCCGGCTCCGTGTGGTCGAACAGCGGAA
>CAZBFW010000175.1:0-4529 GCA_964491135.1 uncultured Phycisphaeraceae bacterium
CTACACCCTATCCTACACTCTTTCCCTACACGACGCTCTTCCGATCTGAGGGATCTTCCTGGCCTGCCTGATGAAGCTGCTCATTCCGTTTATCATCGTAATTCCCGGCATCATCGCCTTTGAGCATTTTGGGGAAGCCATCCTGGCGAAGGCCGGCGGAGACGCGTCCAAGGCCGGCGAGCTTGCCTACCCGCATCTGATTACGCAGATCATGCCGCCGTTCCTTCGCGGGGTGATGCTGGCCGCCTTGGCCGGGGCCGTGATGAGCACGTTCAATTCCGGGATCAACTCGGCCGCCACGATCTTCACCATCGACGTGTACCGGCGATACGTCAACCCGCAGGCGACGCCCCGGCGGCAGATCTCGATCGGCCGGATCACCACGGCCATCATCGCGATCTGCGCGTGCCTCATCTCACCGCTTCCGGGTAAGTTCGAGGGGGTCTTCAACTACATTCAGGAGATCTGGGGGTTCATCTCGCCGGGCATCGTGGCGGCGTTTCTGTTCGGACTGATTTCCCGCAGGGCGCCCGCGCTGGCCGGCCGAACGGTCCTTATCCTTGGGCCGATCCTGTATGCGGCTGCGCGGATTCCCGGATGGATCCTGGAGGGTGTGTACCACTACACGCTCAATCGGCTGCCGGACGGTTCTTCGCACGTCGTACAGAAACTCGCGGATGGGACGATGGTGACCATTACGGGGGCGTCGGCGGCGGTGTATAGGTTCTGCACCATGACGTTTCTGCATCACATGGCGATGATATTCCTCATTCTGGGGGCCGTGATGCTGGTCATCACGCGGCTTCGGCCGCGGACGGAACCGATCGTGTATCCGACGTCCAAGCTGGACGTCAGGGTACCGCTGTCGTCCTACATCTACGGCTCCTTGATTCTGCTGCTGACGGTGATCCTGTACGCTGTGTTCCATTGATCGTCCGGCGGAGACCGGCGGCCCTCGCGGGGCCCGGTCGTCGCAAGAAGCCCGACCCTGAGTCCAAAGAGCAAAAGGACCCAAGCATGTACCACAAATCACAGTTCATTCTGTCTCTGATCGCAACGGCGGCGCTGGCGGGCACGGCGTGTGCGCCGTTCGTCGGCGGGGCCCGGCAGCAGTTGCCGATTCAGTCGACTGCCGCGGAACCCTGGGGCCGGATGCCGGACGGCCGGCCGGTTCAGTTGTTCACCCTGAAGAACGCCGGCGGTATGACGATGCAGGTGAGCGATTACGGCGGCACCATCGTCTCGCTCACCGCGCCCGACCGGAACGAGCGATTCGCGGACATCGTGCTGGGGTACGACCGGCTGGAGGACTACCTGGCGGCCAGTCCGTATTTCGGCGCCCTCATCGGGCGCTACGGCAACCGTATCGCCGGTGGCAAGTTCACGCTGGATGGCAAAACCTACACGCTGGCCACCAACAACGACCCCGGTGGCGTCCCCTGTCATCTGCATGGCGGCAAAGTGGGGTTTGACAAGGTCGTCTGGGACGCACAGGCCATCGTGAAGAACGGCGCGGTCGGCATGCGGCTTCACTACCTCAGTCGCGACGGTGAGGAGGGTTACCCGGGCAACCTGGACGTCACGGTGCACTACTGGCTGACCGACGGCAACGTGCTGCGCATCGAGTATGAGGCCACGACCGACCAGGCCACGCCGGTCAATCTCACGCAGCACAGCTACTTCAACCTGGCCGGACACAACAGCGGCACCATTCTGGACCACGAACTGATGATCGACGCGCACTACATCACGCCCGTCGATAAGGGGCTGATTCCCACGGGCGAGATGATGCCGGTGGAGGATACGCCGTTCGATTTCACCATGCCCACCGCGATCGGGAAACGAGTCAACGCCGATCATCAGCAGATCGAGTTCGGCCCGGGCTACGACCACAACTGGGTGCTGACCGGCTGGGACGGCAAGCTGCGGCCGGCCGCCACGGTGTACGAGCCCCGGAGCGGCCGTTTCATGGAGATCCTGACGACGGAGCCGGGTTTCCAGTTCTACAGCGGCAACTTCCTGGACGGCAGCAACGTCGGCAAGGGCGGGCACGCCTATCAACACCGTACGGGGATCTGCCTGGAAACGCAGCATTTCCCCGACTCGCCGAACCAGCCGAAGTTTCCCTCGACCATTCTGCGGCCCGGCGAGGTGTACCGACACACGACCGAATACAGGTTTTCCGCGAAATGAAGACCGGGCTCGCCGGGTTGCCCGAAGCCCGTCGTGGCATCGCAGTGAATGACGTGATTGACGGAGGGCGGAGCCGGGGGGCATCCCGGCCGCGGAAAGAACGGCTCCTGGAAACACCGTTCGAAGAGCGCGTATGACGCAGGCCCTTCCAGCTTATGCTCTCGGCGTCGACTACGGCACCAACAGCGTCCGGGCCGTGATCACCGACGTTCGCGACGGATGCGAAGTCGGCACCGCGGTCCACAACTACGCCGGCGGGGAGGACGGCGTCCTGCGCGACTCGGTCGATCCCAATCTGGCCCGCCAGCATCCAGGCGACTACACGCGGGGGTTCCGGTCGGCCGTGGGCGAAGCCGTTCACCACGCGCGGCAGACCTCCGGATTCTCCCCGCAGCGTATCGTGGGCATCGGTGTGGACACGACCGGCTCGACGCCGATGCCCGTGGATCGGCTCGGGCGGCCGCTGGGGATGCTGCCCGAATATGCCACGAACCTTGCGGCGCAGGCGTGGCTCTGGAAGGACCACGTCTCGCACGTCGAGGCCGAGGAGATTACGGATAAGGCTCGCCGTGCCGGCTTGCCCTACCTGAACAAGTGCGGGGGAGCGTACTCGTCCGAGTGGTACTGGTCCAAGCTGCTGCATCTGGTACGGACCGCCCCCGACGTGGCGGACGCGGCCGCGTCCTGGGTCGAACTGGCCGATTTCATCCCCGCGTACCTGACCGGGAACATGCGGCCCGACCAGATCCCGCGCGGGATCTGTGCGGCTGGGCACAAGGCCATGTATCACCCGTCCTGGGGCGGACTGCCTTCGCGGGAGTTTCTCGACAGCCTGCAACCCGGGCTGTCCCGGTTCCGCTATGAGACGATGGCCGTCCCGGCGGATCGCGTGGCGGGGCATCTGGTGCCGGAGGTCGCGGAGTCCGTCGGACTGCCGGCCGGTATTCCGGTGGCCGTGGGTGCGTTCGACGCCCATATGGGCGCCGTGGGCGCGGGTTGCCGTCCGGGCACGCTGGTCAAGATCATCGGCACGAGCACGTGCGACTGCATTGTCGCGCCGCTGGACCGCGAACTGCCGGACATTCCCGGCGTCTGCGGCATCGTGCCGGAGTCCATATTGCCGGGCATGTACGGCATTGAAGCCGGGCAATCCGCCGTCGGCGATCTCTTCAACTGGTTCGTGCAGCATCTCGTCCCGGCCGAATTCAACAGGGAGGGCGAGGCTCATGCGAACCTGACCGCGGCGGCCGCGCGCCTGGCCCCCGGCGCGTCCGGACTGCTCGCCCTGGACTGGAACAACGGCAATCGTACAATCCTGGTCGACGCCCGGCTGACCGGGTTGCTGATCGGCCAGACGCTTCACACGACCGCACCCGAGATCTACCGCGCGCTGATCGAAGCCACGGCGTTCGGGGCTCTGACGATCATCCGGCGCATCGAGGATTACGGAGTCGAGATTCGCGAAGTGGTCAACTGCGGGGGCATCGCGGAGAAGAATCCGCTTGTGATGCAGATCTACGCCGACGTGTGCAACCGGCCGATGCGCATCAGCCGCTCGCCCCAGACCTGTGCCCTGGGCGCCGCGATCTTTGGCGCCGTGGTCGGCGGCGCGTACCCGTCGGTGCCGGCGGCCCAGAGCCGGATGACCGGAACGAAACCCGAGGCCTTTGAACCGAATCCGAAGCACGCCGCGACGTACGCGGAGCTCTATACACTGTACCGCCGGCTCCACGACGCCTTTTCGGCGCGGGGCGACGGCGGCGTTCATGACGTGATGAAAGACCTGCTGGCCTTGCGCGATCGTGTCCGTCGGCAGGCGGCCGGATGATTCGAGGTTGCCCGTGCCGGAAGGGATCGAACAACTGCGTGCCATCGTGTGCACGGCCAACCGTCGCCTCGCGTCCAGCGGACTGGTCAGCCTGACATGGGGTAACGTCAGCGCCATCGATCCGGACCGCCGGCGGGTAATCATCAAGCCGAGCGGCGTGCCCTACGAGGAGCTTCGGCCGGACCAGATGGTCGTTGTCGACCTGGATGGAATCGTGCAGGCCGGCGAGTTGCGTCCCTCGTCAGACACGCCCACGCACGTCTGCCTGTACCGGCAGGTCCGCGGCATCGGCGCGATCGTCCACACGCACAGCCGCTTTGCCACGATGTTTGCCCAGGCACGGCGCGAGATTCCCTGCCTGGGCACGACGCACGCGGACCACTTCCACGGGACGATCCCCGTGACGCGCGTGCTGACGTCGGACGAGGTAACACAAGACTACGAAACCAACCCCGGCCAGGTGATCGTCGAACGGTTTGCTGACCTGGACCCGGCCACGATGCCGGCC
>CAZBFW010000175.1:4539-7421 GCA_964491135.1 uncultured Phycisphaeraceae bacterium
GCCCCTTCGTCTGGGGACCGACGGTGGACGCCGCCCTGGACAACGCCGTGGCGCTGGAGGCCGTGGCGCAGATGGCGGCGGGCACGTGGACCCTGGCGCCAGCGCTGCCGCCGCTGGAGGCGCACCTCCAGCAGGTGCACTACCAGCGCAAACACGGCCCGGACGCCCGTTACGGGCAACCGCCGCCCCGCTCGGATTGACCACGCGGTGCGGTGCGTGCAGCGAAGTGCAGGAGGGATGCAGCATGTTCTCTCCAGAGAACACGGAACTGTGGTTCGTGGCGGGAAGTCAGCACCTCTACGGGGATGACGTCCTCAAGCAGGTCGCCCGGAACGCCCAGACGATGGTCAGCCGCCTGTCGTCAGAGGCAGCACTGCCGCTGCCCCTGGTGCTCAAGCCCGTCATGACCGGGGCGGAGGCCATCACGGAACTCTGCCACAGCGCCAATGCGAGCGATCGCTGCGTCGGCCTCGTCTGCTGGATGCACACTTTCTCGCCGGCGAAGATGTGGATCAGCGGCCTGATGGCGCTGCGAAAGCCGCTGGCCCACCTCCACACGCAGTTCCATCGCGACCTCCCGTGGTCCACCATCGACATGGACTACATGAATCTGCACCAGTCGGCCCACGGCGACCGCGAGTTCGGGCACGTGTGCGCCCGGCTCGGCCTTCCGCGCAAGGTCATCGTCGGCCACTGGCAGGACGCGAGGGTGACACGGGAACTGGGGGATTGGGCACGCGTGGCCGTCGCCTGGCACGATCTGCAGGGCGCCCGAATCGCCCGGTTCGGCGACAATATGCGCGAAGTGGCCGTGACCGAAGGCGACAAGGTCGGGGCCCAGACCCGGTTCGGCATCCGCGTGAACGGCTACGGTCTCGGGGACCTGGTCAGGCACGTCGAGGCCGTGACGGATCGGCAGGTCAACGATCTGGTCGGCATCTACGAGAGCGAGTACGACCTGGACCAGGCCCTTCGCGCCGGCGAGGACAAACGCGGCGCGTTGCTGGGGGCCGCCCGCATCGAGCTCGGCCTGCGCAGCTTCCTTGAGGCAGGCAGTTTCAAAGGCTTCACGGATACGTTCGAGAGCCTCGACGGTCTGAGCCAGCTTCCCGGCATCGCCGTGCAACGACTGATGGCCGACGGGTACGGTTTCGGCGCCGAGGGCGACTGGAAAACGGCCATGCTGGTCCGCGCCCTGAAGGTGATGAGCGTCGGGCGCCCGGGCGGAACCTCATTCATGGAGGACTACACGTACCATCTCGAGCCCGGGCGCGAGCGGGTCCTCGGCGCGCACATGCTGGAGATCTGCCCGTCCCTGGCCAAACGCAGGCCGACCCTGGAGATCCACCCGCTCTCCATCGGCGGAAAGCCCGATCCGGTCCGCCTTTGCTTTGAAACGGCGCCGGGGCGGGCGGTGAACGTCGCCCTGGTCGACCTGGGACATCGCTTCCGCATGATCGTCAATGAAGTGGACGTGCTCGAAACGCCCGAGCCTCTGCCCAAGCAGCCCGTAGGTATGGCCCTGTGGCGGCCGCGGCCGGACCTGGCCACCGCCGCGGGGGCGTGGATCCACGCCGGCGGGCCGCACCATACGTGCCTGAGCCTGGCCGTAAGCACCTCGCAAGTGGAGGACTTCGCGGAGATCGCCGGCGTGGAGTTGATCGTGATCGACTCGGATACGAAGATACGCGACGTGCGAAACGCGTTGCGCTGGAACGAGGCGGCGTTTCTCGCAACGTTCAAGCGAGGCTAGAACGCCTGTCTGCGGCGGATTCTGTTCTCAGACGTATCGGTAAGCCCTGATTTTCGGGAGTCCCCAGAGATGCACCTGATCGACTGGCTGGTCATCGTCGGTTACTTCCTGCTGCTCTTTGGGCTGGCCTGGTGGGTCATCCGCCGCGGAAAGAACACCGCGGATGACTACTTCCTGGCCGGCCACGGCCTGGGCTGGTTCATCGTCGGCGCGTCCATTTTCGCCTCCAACATCGGCTCCGAACACCTCGTCGGCCTGGCGGGCTCCGGGTGCACCGACGGCGTGGCCATGGCCCATTACGAACTCCACGCCTGGTGCCTGCTGGTGCTGGCGTGGGTGATGGTGCCGTTCTACGCGCGTTCGCGCGTGTTCACCATGCCGGAGTTCCTGGAGAGGCGTTTTTCCCCGGCCTCCCGCTACGTGCTGTCCATCATCTCGCTGATGGCGTATGTGGTCACCAAGGTGGCGGTCGGCGTGTTCGCCGGCGGCGTCGTCTTCAGCACGCTTCTGCCGGAGCTGCAACTGAAGCTCGGGCCGGTCACGCTCAACAGCTTCTGGCTGGGCTCGGTTCTGGCCATCGTCTGCACGGGTGTCTACACCGTGCTCGGCGGCCTGCGCGCGGTGGCCTATACCGAGGCGCTGCAAACCATCATTCTCGTGTTCGGCTCGCTGCTGGTGACGATCTTCGGGCTCAAGGCGCTCGGCGGCTGGAGCGAACTGCAGGCAGCCTGCGGCCCGGAGATGTTCAACCTCTGGAAGCCGTTGGTGCCCGCGGGGGTGGAAGGGTCCTGGGCGCCGGTCATTGAAACCAACGCCGCCGGCGCCGTCGTCCGGCAGGCCTGGTATTTTAACGGGAACTACCCGTGGCTCGGCATGTTGTTCTGCGCGCCGATCATCGGCCTGTGGTACTGGTGTACGGACCAGTACATCGTGCAGCGAGCCCTCGGGGCGCCGAACGAGACCCAGGCCCGGCGCGGCAGCATTTTCGCGGCCATGCTCAAGCTGCTGCCCGTGTTCATCTTCATCATCCCGGGCATGATCTGCTTTGCGCTGGCCAAGAGCGGGCGAGTCGACGCGCTTCGGTCCCACATGTTTACGGACGGCAAGCTGGTCGCGGAACACGCCCAGG
>CAZBFW010000176.1:0-7419 GCA_964491135.1 uncultured Phycisphaeraceae bacterium
CTGCTCCACACCGTCCGCGGCCGGGGCTTCATGCTTTCCGTCACGCCACCGGCTGAGGCAACCTGAACGGCATCCCCTGGACACTCCGCACGTCGCGAGCCTCACGCGGCGCGGATCAGATGCGAACCTGCCCGTTCATCGCGTCGGAGACGGCGGCGGCCAGTGCGTTCAGATGAAACGGCTTGATGAGCTGAGCGCAGACGTGGGGCTCCAGGTCTGCGGGGAGTACCCGCTCCTCCAGTCCGGTGCTCAGGATGATTCGCAGTCGGGAGTCCAGCTCCACAAGCCGCCGCGCCACGTCCAGACCGTCGGCGTCCGGCAGGCCCCCGTCCACGATGGCCAGGCCGAATGGCGTGCCGTCCGCACGGTCGGCGACGGCCTGCTCGGCCTCGCGGCCGGAGCGGGTCGTCACCACCGAGTATCCCCACGAGGAAAGCGCGTCGACGCACAGCTCCAGCACCGGCGGCTCGTCCTCCACGACCAGAATGTGTCCATGACCCTCGTGATCAGCGGCCGCGTCCAGCGGTGGCCGTGCCGCGACGACCGGCGGTTCCGAGCAGAGCGGCAGGTACACGTGGAACCGGGTGCCGACGCCCGATTCGCTTTCCACGTCGATGAATCCGCCGGCGCCCTGGACGGCTGCGAAGACGATGGCCAGCCCCATTCCCCGTTGCCTTCCCTCGGTTCCCCGCCGGGTCGTATAGAAGGGTTCGAAGAGGTGTTGTCGGGCGTCGGGGCTCAGGCCGTCGCCCGTGTCGGCCACGGCCAACAGCGCGTGCGTGGGCGGCCCCGTGCCGGGGCGGTCGGCCGGCATCCGGGCGGGGCGAACCGACACGCGAAGATCGCCGCCTTCGGGCATGGCCTCGCGTGCGTTGATGACGAGGTTGAGCACGATCTGGGTGAGCTGATCACGATCGATTCGCACGGCGTCGGTATCTTCCGTATCCACGTGCAGGTGAATGTCGCGGAGGAACTCCTCGTCCAGCGAATCGAGAATCAGTCGAACGGTTTCCGGCAGCGAAAGCACTTCCGGCCGACCCGGCCCGCGGCTGGCGAACGACAGAAGCTTGCGGGACAAGCGGGCCGCCTGCCAGCTTGCCTGGAGCGCTCGCTCGAGCCGGCGGCGGGCGAGCCCTTCGTCCAGTTGCTCGCGCATGAGGGAGAGGCTTCCGATGGCGCTGGTCAGCAGGTTGTTGAAGTCGTGCGCCACGCCGCGGGCAAAGGTGACGGTGGCCTCCATCGTCTCCGCCTGCCGGGCCTTGCGTTCGAGCCGGGCCCGTTCGGTCACGTCGCGCAGAATGATCGCGACGCACCGACGGTCGCCAAAAACAGCGGGGTAGGCGATCAGATCGACCAGGGCAGGCCCATCCTCCTCCCCTTCTCGGGGCAGCGGCACGTCGCTTCGGCGGACCTGACGATCGTCCCGCAGCACCTGGGCGATCAGGGCCTTCCAGTCGAGGTCGGCCTGCGACCAGTGCGGCCAGACCTCGGTGATCGCCCGGTCCATGCTGCCAAGTAGGACCGGACCCAGCAGGTGAGTATCACCATCATGGCATTCCAGAACGCGGCCCTCCTCATCGCACAGGATGGCCGCGTCCCGCAGGTTCTCGAACAGGGACCGGTACTTGGCCTCCGACGTCCGCAGGTCCGCCTGGGCGACCAGCAGCGAGTCGGCCGTGTGGTTGAGGGCCCGCGCCAAGGCGCCCAGTTCGGCCGGTCCCGGCCGGTGCACGCGGTGGTCCAGGCGACCCCGTCCGAACTCCAGCGTGGCCCGGTGCAGGTCGCGGAGGGGCAGCATGATCCAGCGCCGGATCAGGGCCACGCCCACGGCGACCAGAGCGGCTCCGGACACGCCGATCACCAGGGAAAGCCACAGGATCTGCGTCTGCGTGGCGACGAGCTTGCCCAGCGATTCATTCCGGGCCGAGTCCATCAGGCCGGTCAGGGCACGCAGCGAATCTTCCAGATCGGGCAGCGTGTCCTGCGCGATCGTGGCATACAGAGTCTCAGCCTCCGGGGCCTGACCGGCACGGACCGCCGCCACGCACCGCCGCGACTCGTCCTCGAATCGTTTCGTCAGTTCGGTGAGGCGAACGGCTTCGGGGGCGTCCGGAACATAGCGGCCCGCCTCCTCCAACTGACCGGCCAGGGACATCCAGCGGTCCAACCGGATCGCCTCCGCCGGCCGATGCCCTTTGACGACCCCGCGAAGATCCAACTCGTAGTCGCGCAGATCGATGCTCAGCCTGGCCAGCCAATTCGCCTGATCCAGCGTCTGCTGGAACTCGATCATCGCCTCGTCCACGTGAAGCTGGATTCCGTAAATGGTGCCGAAGGTGGCCGCCAGGGCGAAGGCCGCGAAGGCCATCAACAGGTAGGTCAGGCGCCGTTGCAGGCTCATTCTCTCGGCTCCCGGCGCCGCGTGTCAGTCCCCGACGTCAGCCTGGTACTTCCAGTCCCAGGATTCCGCCTCGGGCCGGCGGCTCTTGAGCACGTGCCCGCCCACAAAGGCCACGCAGGCCTGGCCGGCGTGCCGCGCCGCGGGCGTCCAGTACTGCCCGTCCGCGTACGGATCGTCCACGCCCGGCAAAGGCGGGGCCATGTAGAAGGGAGACACGCCACGCGACGCGGCCAGTCGGCCGTCCGCGTCCAGGGCCAGGGGCACGTGCGGGTGGTTGAGCACGTCCGCGCGGACGTGCGTGGCCGCCACCGGAGCAAGAACGTGGTTGTCCATGAAGATGACCGCGGCCTGGTGCAGCCGCTTGTTCAGGGCCAGCGATACGTCCGGCAGCGGGTCGACGGCACCGGGTCCGCACGGCAGTCCGCGCGTCTTGCGCAGCCGACCGGGCCCGGCCGGACAGAGCATCAGCTCCTTCCGGGCGGAGAGAACCGCCGTGTTCTGGTCCGGCACGTCCCAGAATTCGTCAATGCCGTAGAGACTCTCCTGGAAATCATCAATGGAAAAGTGGGACCGGCCGGACTGATCGCTGTCGCCCCGCCCGCCCGGCCGCTCGCCCTGCGCGAAGAGCTGGAATTGAAACGAGATGCTCCGGAGGTTCGAGGAGCACTGCAGTGTCTTCATCTGCCCTCGCACCCGCCCGAGCGCCGGCAGGAGGATGCCCAGGAGCAGCGTGATGATGGCGACCACCGCCAGAAGTTCCAGGAGCGTGAACGCCCTCCGGCCCGGACGGCGCGCCGGCCGCAGCCGCGCCCGTCGAACGGCACGAGTGCACTCACCGCGTGTGGCTGTGTCCCGGTCCATGTCCCGTCATCCCCCGCCCGGTCCGGTCATCACCTCGATGAGCCGGACGGCGTCGTGTGCGTCCACGTCCCCATCCAGGTCAGCGTCCGCCAGCCCGCAGAACAGCGGGCCATAGGGCACGCCTTCCCCGGACAGGCACGTCTGCACCCATGCGAAATCCGCAATGTCCACAGACTCGCTGGCGTCCATGTCGTGCGGCACGCTGACCAGCCATTCGTCCAGTATATCCACACCCCCGTTGTGGTTCACGTCAAACAGGCGGAAATCCGGTCCGAATCCCGGAATGCTCACGCGCCCGTCCACCAGCCCGTCATCCCCGTCGTGGGCAGCCGTGAACTGGCTGATCAGCAGCTTGTCGCCCTCGTCGGCCGTCTCATCGCCGTCGACGTCACCGCGCACCGGCCCCGGCCAGACGTCCGTCCAGACGAACAAGGCCCCGTCCGGGTCGGGGGCGGTGTAGCTGGTCCCCAGCAGGGCGTAGAGTCGCCATTCCGTCGGATCGAGGTAGTCCTCCGGTCCGTCCGGATCCCAGTTCACCCAGTCGATGATCAGTTCCTCCTCGGGCCATCCGGTGGGGAACATCGTCAGGAACACGGCGCTGTGGTACAGATCCAGCAGCGCCTCCCGCACGGAAAACTGGTCGGACGGATTCCCGTTCGACGGCTCGGGCGGCTGGCCCATCATGAGGGCAGCGCCCTGATTCTTGCGGGGAAAAACGAGTGACACCTTTGTGACATCATTTGCCGCATCGTGGGCAAATCGCAACGGACAGCGCGGGGCGTACTCGCCCGGCACGGTCCCGCCCACGGCAAGACTGAACGGCTCGTACCCGTGCGCGCGGTGAAACCATGCGGCCTGGATGTTCCAGACTTCGCCCGCCTCAAAGACCAAGTCTCCGTCCCCGACGATTTGCACGACGTCGCCCGGACCGAAGAGATGTCCCAGCAGGGCCAGGTGGAACTCCTCGCCGCTGCGCTCCACAAACGGGGGCGTGGTGAAATCGCCGTCGAATGCCGACGCGTCCGCCGCCATCCGATCGGGAACCTGCGGCAGATTCACCCACCCGCCGAACCGGGCTGCATTACCAAAGTATCGGTATTCCGGGGCCTCCAGTTCGCCCCCCGTTCCCGCCTCCTCATCCACGTCCACGTCGATGAACCCGAGAATGGGGTGATTACCGTATCGGAAGGGGTCGAACGACTGCGGGTCGACATCGCCCGGCGGGTTCACCAGCCCGTCCAGCACGATGTCCAGCCGGAAGAACTCGCCGCTGGAATGAAACATCCCCGTGAATACGTTCGTCTGCGGAGCCGTTGGCCTCCAGATCCCGATGGTCATCTCGCGCAAATCAATAAGGCGGTGCTGGCCCGGGTCGATGGGACCATCGCCACCAGGGTCGGTCCGGCGTGCCCCCGCATCGCCCCGGGCGTCGACGTAGGTCATGTAATCCGGGTCGGCCTTCGCCGGCAACACGGCAACACACCCGGCCAGAAGCAGCGAAAGCGCCGGCAGGCGCTTCCTGACGCAGACTTGGCATCCCCCGCCGTCGGGACAGGAATGTCGTGAAACGTGCTGTAGCACCGGATCCGCCCCTCCGCCCAGATGAACCCTGCCGCAAACCCTCAGCGCAGACTTGGACAAGGACGCCATCCATTCTAGCGATTCGCCCCCGGCTCGATCAATGTCAGGGCAAACGGAAGGCATGCAGCCATGCAGCTGGCAGCAGGTTGCGGGTACCCGCAATCACCCGCTGTGGGCCGCCCTCAGCAACGCCACGGAAACTGTATCGCTTCCACGACAGGTTGCCGATCACCTGTCTGCGACGGCAGCAGCGGCGTGTGCTTCTCGCCCTCGAATGGCACTTTTCTATGCGCTCAGTAGGCAAGTGCGTCCGGCCGCCCGAGCTCGTTCCGTCACCTTCCCGCAGAGAACCCATAAGAACGGTCTTAGGATGCCGCAGTCGGGGCGAACGTCCGGGTAATATGAACCTCGCGTGTGAGTGAGGGACACCATCATGTCACATAGCATTCACGTATCGCGCCGAATTGGGCCTCTCGCGAGGGCGTCCGATCGCCCGTGCAGGCGGAAAGGAGCATTCTGATGTTCACTCGACTGACACGCAGTGTACTTCGAGAAGTTGCTTGTCTGCTGTGCCTGCTGGCACTGGCTGTGCCGCCGGCGGCGGCACGAAATCCGTACCGCACGAACTTCTTCAACGCCTATCCATCGGCAGCAGGTTCGGTGCTGGCCACCGTGCCGAGCGCCGCGAATCACTGCGGGGTTTGTCACTACGCCTTCACGGGAGGCGGCGCCCGCAACCCCTACGGCGAAGCCGTCTTTGCCACGGACCGCTCCGTCGCCGCCATACTCAGCCTGGGCAACCTGGACTCCGACGGAGACGGATACACCAACAACGTCGAAATCACGGACACGGTCAACTACGTGAACACGCCGACCTTCCCCGGCCTGAAGCCGAGCAACGTCGGAAGCGTGTCCAACGTGAACCTGACCGACATTCAAGACCACCTGGTTCCCAGCGTCGGGGCCGATACGATTCCGCCCGCCGTCACCGTAATTACGCCGAACGGCGGCGAGACCATCACGGCCAATCAGAGCACCACGGTACAGTGGTCGGCGACCGACGCCGGCGGCGTGGCGTCCGTGAACATCTATCTTTCCGACGACAACGGCGCCACCTTCAAGCCGATTGCGATGGGGCTGGGCAATTCGGGCAGCCACATGCTCTTCCTGCCGAACCGACCAACGACCAGCGCCCTCATCCGCGTGGAGGCCATCGATAACGCGTTTAACATCGGACACGACGACAGCAACGCGGTTTTCACCGTGCAGGCCCCGCCCGGCGGCATCGCCCCCACCACGCTGCGGGACTTCGACATGCCGGGCAGCCAGCCGTTCGACGCGGGAACACTGAACGCTCCGACGGCGTGCGCGGCCTGCCACGGCGGATACGACGCAAATGTGGAACCCTACGTCAACTGGCAGGGCAGCATGATGGCCCAGGCCTCGATCGACCCGCTGTTCGAGGCCTGCACGATTGTGGGCAACCAGGACGCCCCCGATTCCGGCGACCTCTGCCTGCGCTGCCACATCTCCAAGGGATGGCTGCGCGGCCGATCCGTGCCGACCGACGGCTCGGCCATGCTGACCTCCGACCTGACCGGCGTATCCTGCGACCTGTGCCACCGCCTGGTCGATCCGTACTACGAAGCCGGCAACCCGGTCGAGGACGTGGCCATCCTGGCCGCACTGGATGACGTGCCGGCCGAATTCGCCAATGGCATGTTCGTGGTGGACCCGACCGGCGCCCGCCGGGGTCCGTTCCTCAATGCCTCGAGCGGACACCCCGTTCTGGTCTCGCCGTTCCACCGGGAGGCGGCCCTGTGCGGCACCTGCCACGACGTGAGCAACACCGCGTTTGAAAAGGATATGAACGGGAACTTTCCGCCGAATGCGTTCGATACGCCGGCCACGGACTTCGCCTCGACCACGCTGATGGCCATCGAGCGCACTTACAGCGAGTGGTTCCACAGCGCCTACAACACGCCCACCGGCGTATACGCCCCGCAGTTCGGCGGGAACAAGGAGTTCGTCGCCACCTGCCAGGACTGCCACCTCCGCGACGTGACGGGCAAGGGCTGCAACATGGTGGAAGCCCCGATCCGCGAGGACCTTCCCCTGCACGACATGACGGGGGGCACCACCTGGCTGGCCGGCCTGCTCAGCACGCTTCACCCCGGGCAGGTGAATGATGCGGCCATGCAGGCCGGGATTCTCCGCGCGCGCTACATGCTCCAGAATGCGGCGGCGCTGGAGGCCGCCCAGGCCGGACGCACGCTCAACGTGACCGTGACCAACCAGACAGGGCACAAGCTGCCCACCGGGTACCCGGAGGGCCGGCGGATGTGGATCAATGTGCGTTTCTACGACGCGGGCATGAATCTGCTGGCGGAATCCGGCGCGTACGACCCGGTCACGGGTGTGCTTTCGCACGACGAGGGGGACAGGATTTACGAAGCCAAGCCCGGCCTCGACACGGACACCGCGTCCCTGGTGGGCGTGGACCCGGGGCCGTCGTTCCACTTTGTGCTGAACAACAAGATCTACAAGGACAACCGAATCCCGCCGCGGGGATATAC
>CAZBFW010000177.1:0-7395 GCA_964491135.1 uncultured Phycisphaeraceae bacterium
CTCTGAATGAGTTTCTCCATGTCGCTCCGCACTCCTGCCAGAGCCTCCTGGTCAGCATTGAGGTTGAGCCGTTGGTATTCGCGCATGTACTGATCCAGTGCCTTCTCCAGAGCAGGAGGATTGCAGGATATGTTCCAGGCACTACAGGCAGCATTCAGATGACTCTGTCGCTGCTCCACCGTCTCGGCCATTCCGATGAAGTCCCCCGCGAACTCCCAGATCATCTCTGAGATCTTGCGTTTCTGCTGCCCTTTGCTTCCCCGCTTGTCACGCTTTCTGGCCATCTCGTCCCCGCCTCGGGTTCAAAGCCATGCTTATTTCTTTCCGGCGACCTCGAACGACCCGCCACTCAGAAATCAAACGGGAGCGAATTGGCCGTCTCCCGCTTGTCCTTGGGCATGAAGTGAATATACCGCTGTGTCGTCCTCTGGTCGAGATGCCCCACAAATGCGGCGATCCGGTTCCACTCCCAACTCTTCATCGACGACGTTTCCTGTGCCGCTTGCCTTTCGGAAAATACTCGGCGGCAATGGCTTTGACGATAGGCCGAAGCAACGATGGATTGGGATCTTCGATGTAGCTCTTCCCCGCCACCGTGTTGGAAACGTGCCCGAGGACCGCCTGGACCATCCAATCCGGCAGCCCTGCCTTTCGAGCAGCGTAGCCTGAGCAGTTGCGGAAATGCTTGTACGTGTAGTGCCCTTCCGTCTTTGCATCGGACTGAAGCCTTCCGAGCGCGCCGTTGATGCTGTTCCGCGTGTGTCGTCCCTTGTGATTCGTCGTGAACAACGTACTCTGCGGCTTCTCGTAGGCAATCCACTCATCAAGAGCGTCTTGAGTCTCTGACAAGAGGGGCGTTACGCGAGGAACGGCACGTCCATGCTTTCGTTGTGGTTTACGTCTCGGAAAATCGATGTGGCCTTCTTTGAGGTTCTGGGCCGTCATGCAGGCGATGTCAGCACCGGGATCGAGCCCGCAGTTCACGCCAAGGCACAGAATGGCCTTGAACTGGTAACCATCGCGCTTCTTCTCTTTCGCATGAGCCAGTGCCGAACGTTGTTCCAGTGTTTCGCAGGGCATGGCTCCCAGGTCCATGGTCGCCCATTGGTCCGCCACCTTGAGCATCGCCTGGAAGACATCGGGCGGGACCGGTTGGCGGTTGCTCTCATCGGGGTGGTACTTTTTCTTCCACTGCCGATACTTGGATGCCCAATCCAGCACCTCTTTCGGGAATGGGAAGGCGGTGCCCGTACCGGGGTCTCCCCAATTGCGAACAAATCGAATGACCGAAATCACGCATTCGCAGTTGCGTCTGAAGAAGTCGTTGGTAGCTTTCTGATTGTTGCTGAGGGTGAGTAGCCTGTTGACGTAGCGCCCGAAGTCTGCTTCGGAGAGTTGATTCACTGGTTTGTTCCCAACGATGTGGATGAATCGCTGGAACATCCGTTCGGCATGTGCGGTATCGATGTGATCCTGCTGTTTCCAGGTGACGTATGCCGAGAGGACGTCCCGAAGCTTCTGCGCCGATGCCTTCGTCCTGGATTCTCTGCCGAGTATCCGGGCGCCGACCTCTTCTGTGAGGAGTTCCTCAGCTCGCCGGGACTCGATCTCATCGAAGCTCGCCGAAGTCCGGGACGGGAAGAAACCGCGCGTCTCAGCGTGGAACGAAGTTGCCCACTCACGAAGTCTGGAAATCACTTGCCGTGTTGCTTCACGCTGATCCTCGGGCAACGAGGCGAGGTATTCCTCCAACTCAGACCCACGTAGGGGGACTCGCGCGTCCTCTAGAGCGAGGTCGAATACTTCCACCTGCGGGGCTCGAACCTTCACGTAGAGGCTTGACGGAAGCCCCTTCTCGGACCGAATCCGCTCAAGTAAGTGATGGGCGAATTCGATAGCCTCCTTCTCCCGAGAGGGGTCTTTGGCGTAGGGGAAGCCGTAGGCGGAGAGGTACCGTGATTGGCCCCCGTCGTCCTTGACGTACCATCCCCGAACCCTGCCGCCGCGAGCCTTGGTACCGTGCCACTTGACGAACTTGGCCTTGCGTCCCATTGCTGACTCCCGGAGCCCCTGGTAAGCTGCCGCAGAGCGTTCGAGGTGAGGATTCAGCCTCTCATCAGGGAGCGATCCAATGCCCGCCTTGATCATCGCCGGAGCGAGTGAAAAAGGCAATATAAATTGGACGATAAATTGGACACCAGAGTTTTCAGCCGAACGCAGATCGAGCTAAGTCCTTTTGGGAAAACGACTTAAGCCGGAGTGGCGGAACTGGCAGACGCGCGGGATTCAAAATCCCGTCCTGGCAACAGGGTGTGGGTTCGATTCCCTCCTCCGGCAATCCCTTTCGCGTGATCGCCCCTGGCCGACCCGGTGACCTGGCGATACTCACGGCCGGGGAAATGACTCCTGGAAGATGGCGAAGTCGGCCAGGTCGACGTCGTCGTCCCGATCCAGGTCGGCCGGGTCACAGCCGGCACCACCCGAGATCCCGGGGCCGTTGCAGCAGTACGCGAACCAAAGATAGTCCATAAGGTCCACCGTGCCGCTCCAGTTCAGGTCGCCTCGATACAGCCCGGCAACGCCGCTGGTGGCGGAGCCGCACGAGTTCGAGGCAACGACGTCGTACTGGCCGGCATCTTCGGCGGTGAGTGGGTAGATGGTCAGCGTGTCGGTGGCCGCGCCGGTGATGTTACCTCCGTCGTTCAGAGGCACGCCGTCCTTTCGCCAGTGGTAGCCCGGGGTGGGCGTTCCGGCGGCCGAAGCCGTGAAGACGGCGTCACTGCCGATCACCAGTTGCACGGGCCACGGGTCCGCCGTGAAGCTCGGACCCACGTTCACCGTGAGAGCGGCGTTGTTGCTGGTGTCCGACCCCGCGGTGTTGGTCGCGACGCAGTTGTAGTTCGCGGCGGCATGGCCGGGGGCCACGGGGTTTATGGTGAGTGTCTGCGTTGTGGCGCCCGAAACGGCGCCGCCGTCCGACAGCTCGGTCGTGCCCTGTCGCCACCGGTACGTCGGCGTGGGGGTGCCGGTGGCCGTCACGCTGAAGCTGGCGGAACCGCCGGAGCAGACGGTCTGGTCGGACGGGTGACTGGTGATCGTCGGTGGAGTGCCCGCCGGCGTGATCGTGAAGTTCACGTTCGAGAGGTCGAAGAAGATGTTGCCGACGGCTTCGACGCGAACGCGTGCGGTGGATGTCGAGATGCTCGGGAGCGTGACCGCCTGGCTTCCGTCGTTCGGCGTGCCGGCGAGCAGGACGGTGGGCCACGTGTATCCGCCGTCGGTGGACAGCAGAATCCGGACGTTCGCACAACTCACGGGTGATGCGCTGGTGCTTGCGACGTTCCACGTCACCGTCTGCGTGCCGGACCAGGTCACCGCGGTATTGGGCGCGGTCACCTGGAACGGGCCGGCTCCGGACGTGACCGTGATGACCATGTCGTCGTAGTTCACGCCCCCGTTGCCGGCCCGGTTGTCGCGGGCGGTGCAGCGGAAGTTCACGGTTCGGCTCGTATTCGGGAGTTGCTCGCCGAACGCCAGGGTCCCGGCCAGCAGATTGCTCAGACGCGGGACGATGCGCCACGCGTCGGTCGTCGGCGTCCACGGGCGGATGAAGGGGCTGGATCCGTTATCCGCGATGATGCCGCCGCTGGCGGACTGCGCGGGCCCGAGGTCTCGCTCCTCCCAGAAGTACGTCAGCGGATCGCCGTCCGGATCGCTCCCGGTCGCCGTCAATTGGAAGGGCGTCTGCCTGGGGATGGTGTAGTTCGCTCCGGCGTTCACGGTCGGCGGGTTGTTGCCCGTGGAGAACGTGCTCGCGCACGTGGCGGTGCCCGTCACATATGCCATGATCTCCCTGTAGCTGTCGGCCGAGAAGAACGCGTCGCTGTGGTCCTGAAGGTCGTCCGTGCCGCAGATTCCGGCATAGCCCATGATTGTGGAACCCGAGCCGGGCTCGTACGCGGTCGATGCGTTGCGGTTGCCGCCCCCGCAGGAACCCGCCGTTCCGTTGAAATTGTGGTTGGCCCCGAACTGGTGGCCCATCTCGTGGGCGACGTAGTCGATGTAGTACGGGTCGCCGACGGGACTGCCCGACCCGGTCACGCCGCCGGCCTTGTAGCTCTGGCACACGCAACCCAGGTACGCGACGCCGCCGCCGCCCGTCGAGAAGACGTGGCCGATGTCGTAGTTGGCGCTGCCGATGACGCTGTTGCAGGTGTCGATGTTCTCGTAGAGCATCGAGACACCATCGTCGTTCGTATACGGATCGGTGGCGGGGTTCGTGTAGACGATGCTCGTGTTATTCGCGATCAGCGTGAGGCGGATCGCGCACTCGGTCTCGTACACTCCCGTGACGCGGTTGATGGCGGTCACGATCGCGCTCTGGGCGGCGGCCACCGTCCCGCCGAAGTACGCGGCGTACTCGCCGGTGCAGGCATTGGCGAGGCGGTAAGTACGGCGCGTGCCGCCGGAAGACCGGAGATCCTCGGTCTGGCGCAGGGCCGCCAGGTCGGCCGCAAGCTCCGACTCGACGTCCTCGCCGATCACCTCGCAACGGAAGTCGTGGACGTTCGGCAGGTCACGCTTGTAGTAGCTGCTGTAGAATTCATTGTCATCACGCGTGTACGGGTCGATGTAGTAGTGACCATGAGGCGACCGTACCTGCGCGTGGAATCCCAGCGGGGTGGTATCCAGCCGGACGGTGGCCGCCGGGTCGTCGACTCCCTGGCCGCAGTAGGTACGAATCTCAGGAAACTGTGCGGCCAGCGCCGGTTCCATGATCGGCGACTCGACAATGCCGAAACGGGCGAAGGCGCCGTCGGGCGTGGGCAGTGTGATCAGGGTCGCCGCGGCGGCGGCTTCCGGGGTGTCCTCGAGCGGCGTCCTCCCCAACAGGTCCGCCAGGACCGCGTTGTCAAGCAGTACCCCGTGGAAGCGGTCGGGACGAATCCAGGGGGCACCTCGCAGGTGGTCCTCGGGCGGTTGTTGGACGGTGAGCCACAGCCCGTCCGGGGAGACCTCGCTCTCTATCCCGTGCGCGGGTGCCGCAAGTGCGCCAAGGAAGACGGCAACGCAGACATACAGGGGCAGCCGGTGGAAAGTCGAGCGAGTCAACGACGAAAGCATCTGTCCTCTCCTGCGAAAAAGGTGCGGTTTTTCAGGCTGTGGTGTTCGGTCGCGCCGGCGTGGGCGATGGGGAAGCTTCGCGAGCTGCCCTCTGCGGCACAAAGCGATCGGACTCCAACTCGGCAGATGGGCCATCCGCAGCGCATCCGCTGATGCATGCCATTGTATCGAGCCGGGGGGCCGTGAATCAATGCCCATCGTTCCCGGCGGACGCCTGCAATAACGGACGTAAGCCCGGCCGCAGCCCGGAACGGGCGGGCGGTCCGTTCGGCCGGGCCTGCGGCGAGTTGTTTCCGCCGGAAGAGGATCGGTTCTGGTTCCGCGTGTCAGGCGACTGGTGACCGCAACCGGGCTATCCCGGAATGAACGTCAGCCACTGGCAGGCTGCGTGTGTGATGCGTTCTCCGCGGCATCCGGGACGACTCCCACGACGTCGCCGAGGCGCTGCAGCTCCTCCGCCACGGATTGGGCGAGCCGCTGCAGTTCTGCAAGCTCCGCCGTGGCAGCGGCCGCCTCGAGCTGGGCGGAGCGATGCGCCAGGGGCGCGGCCTTCATTGCGGCCGCAGCGCCCTTGAGCTTGTGCGCGATGTGCTCCAGCGTCTTGCGCTCCAGCGGTTCCAGCGCCGCCTGCAGGGTCCCAAGTTGTGTCTCGGCGTCCGTCAGAAACCGGGCCAACAGGCCGTCGACCACGTCCCGTCCTCCAAGCTCCTGCATCGCCGTAGCCAGATCGATCGACGGCGCTGCACCCGGTGCAGCCGCCGGCGTGGGATGGGCGGAGGCGGGCGGCGGAACAGCCGGGCACTTTTCCGTCGGGCCGGACAGTGCCGGGAGGGCCACGCCGCGCGACCTCAGATGGGGGATCGCCCGGGCCAGGGCGTCAAACAGCTCGGTCCCCTTGACCGGCTTGCGCAGATAGTCGTTCATGCCGGCGGCCAGACACCGCTCCCGATCCGCGGCCGACGTGTTCGCGGTGAGGGCGATGATGTACACGTCGTGGTCGAGCACGAACGAAGAGCGGTCGCGCACGGCCCGGGTCGCCGCAAAGCCGTCCATCACGGGCATCCGACCGTCCATGAGCACGACGTCGTAGCGTCGAGCGCTCAGGGCGGCCAGGGCCTCCTGGCCGTCGTTCACCACGTCTATCCGGTGGCCCATGCGTTCGACCAGTATGCGGATAATCGCCTGATTGGTCTGGTCGTCCTCCGCGTAGAGCACGCGGAGGCAACGGTCGTGTCGCGGCTCGGGACCGAGGGGGCGGTCCTTGCGGGACGATTCGGCCGATTGTTCGGGGCTTGCGATCGGCAGCCTCACGCGGAACCGGAACATGGACCCGCGTCCCGGTTCGCTCTCCACTTCGATCGTGCCGCCCATCAGATCGATCAGTCCCTTGCAGATCGACAACCCCAGGCCCGTTCCGCCGTACTTGCGGGTGGTGGACGTATCCGCCTGGTGGAATTTCTCAAACAGACGGGCCAGCGCGTGCGGGGCGATGCCCGCGCCGGAGTCACGCACGCCGACTTCCAGCGTCACTTCGCCTGCCGTGCGCTCGCTGCATGCGGCGTGAACGATCACGCCGCCCTGATCGGTGAACTTGACGGCGTTTCCGATCAGGTTGTTGAGGATCTGGCGCAGACGCGTCGGGTCGCCGACCAGCGTCCGGGGAACGTCTCCATCCACGTGACACGTCAGGGTCAGGCCCTTCGCCTGGGCCCGCAATTGGAAGCTCTCGACGGTCTGGAGCAGAACCTCGCGGGGACGGAACGGAATCGCCTCCAGCGACAGCTTGCCGGCCTCGATCCGGGACGTGTCCAGAATGTCCTCCAGGATCGCCAGCAGCAATTCCGCGCTGTCCCGCGCCATTCGCGTGTGATGCTGCTGATCAGGCGGCTGGGGTGACTTGAGAAGCACGTCCAGCATGCCGATCACGCCGCTCATCGGCGTGCGAATCTCGTGGCTCATCACCGCCAGGAAGTCACTCTTGGCGCGCGTGGCCGCCTCCGCCGCCTCCTTGGCGGCCTGCAGGGCCTCCTGCGACCGCTTGAGACGGATGATGTCCCACGTGCCGTTCATCAACAGGGTGAGCTGCCGGATGTCCGTCTCGTCGTAGTCGGCGGCCTTGTTGCCCACGCCGGCCACCAGGACGATCTTGTCGCCGTCGAACACGGGGATGTTCATGTGACGGACGACGTTCACGTGGCCCGAAGGCATGCCCTTCTTGTGGGGGTTCGGCGCCGCGTAGTCGTTCGTGATGATGGGCCGGCGTTGACGAAC
>CAZBFW010000178.1:0-7392 GCA_964491135.1 uncultured Phycisphaeraceae bacterium
CGGAACGCCCGTGTGAACGACTCGTGCGTCTCGTACCGGGCGTCCAACGCAAGCTGGATGATCGCCCGATCGCCCACCTTCAACTGCCAGGCCGCCCGCTCGAGGCGCAGCCGCCGAATGTGCTCGCTGACCGGCTCGCCCACCATGCCGCGGAAGATGCGGTGGAAGTGAAAGGGCGAGAAGTGGGCCACGTGCGCCAAGTCCTCGAGCGGCAGGTCCTCATCCAGATGCTGCTGAATGTGGATCAGCACCCGCAGGATGCGTTCCCGGTAGCTGTGTTCCGTTGAAGACCGCATGGATTCCTCCGTACCCCGGCATTCTGGCAGGATGCGTCGGCCCCCGCTTGACCGTCCTTGCGGATTTCGCCGCGATTGTGGCCGTTTCCGCCGCGCAGAGCGGCACCCTCTCACTCCAGATCGCTCAACTGCTCCGGCGGCGGGGGCGGCAGCGGGCTGATCCAGGCCTGGTAGGCGGCCACGGCGTCAGACTCGACCACGACGCGGCGGTACGAGTGTTGGCCATCTGCGGCGATCAGCAGCCACTGCCGGCCTGGCTGGTTGATCAGGCAAAGGTTGGATTCTCTGGGCGTACATAGTCTGACTTTCCAGCTTCTGCTCGCGGGGGTGGCCGATCGAAACACAAGGCCTCCCGGTACGGCCAGCACCTCACGTCCCCGGCCCACGAACTTCATTGAGACATATGCCAACAAGCCGCCGAGCAATATGAGGAAAACCCACGGGTCAGGATCGGCGCGGGCGGTTTTCCAGCCGTAGACAACGAAGAAGGCACCGGTGGCAAGCGGCAACCATGCCACCCGACTCAACACGCTGAGAACCGTACGCCGCGTGCGTCTTCGGCGCGGCACGGAGCGCTGCGTCCGTTCTTCGGCCGTCAGGCTGGGCCTGGAGCTTGCAGGGACCAAGACCGACGTGTCCGCTTTGGGAATCACGCCGTCCAGTTCGTCGATCCGCGTGACAAGGTCCGGCAGGTGCAAGGGCTCAAATGGAACGCCGATGGCAGGCGCGGCTCGAAACGGCGTATGTCGGTCCATCTTGCGTACGGCGACAACCACTCCCGTCCGGCCGGAGCGCACCATTGCCAGGATCGCCGCGGTCATAACCGAGGTAGTTTCCAGCCAGCCCACTCGGGCCAGCACGGTCCGCATCAGGGTCTCGGCATCCGTGTCCGCACTGGACCGCACAATTGCGGCGGCACGCCTGGGCGCCCAGTAAAGCACGGGCAAGCCCACCACACCCACGATCACAAACACCACGACCACAAACGCATTCGCGTGAAATGCCTGGCTGTGCATCCATGCCCCGAAGAGCCAGGACGCAATCCCGAGCATGGCGAGGACGACAAGTGCGAGGACTCCGAGCTGCGCGGTGATTGTCCACGGTAGCTCCTTGCGCAAGTCGAATTCGATGAGCCGTGGCGAAGTCGGGCCCTCAGCGCCCTGGTGGGTTGCGTCCGGTTCCATCGGTGCAGACCGTCCCATGCGTGTCTCCTCTCGCGTGCACGCAGGCGGATGCTCCGCGTGCCGCGACGGGCGTGCGATCACTCCAGATCGCTCAACTGCTCCGGCGACGGCGGCGGCAGCGGGCTGATCCAGGCGCGTAGGACGAACGCGGCCTCGCACGCGGTCCCGAAAAACGCCGCATGGTCATGAGCGTTTGCCACCGCAATGAGCCAGACCCGCCTCGACATCCATGCCACGCTCAGGATCGCGTCCGTACGTTGAAACAGCACCGGTGTCCACCTCGCCCGACGCCAGGAAGCCCGCCTGACGACCAGACCACCCGGTACGACAAACCACTGCCGGCGCACCAGCCAACCTTGCTGCGTACCAGCGAATACCATCACCGCAACAACGGCGCCCGCCATCAGAAGCGAAACGGTGATTTGCCCTTCCGCAATTGCCGCAGCACTCTGGCCTACGAAACCCAGGAGTACGAGCATAACAGGGAGCAACCCTCTAAGTCGTACATTCCTGCGTATTCTCCCCCATTGGGAGCACGCATCTGAGTGTGGCGCAGCCGTATGATCGACGTTGTGTTCTCTGCCCGAATTGATCACTCGCATGGCCGCATCTGCCTCATCGAGCGGAACCGGTTCAAATGGGATTGTGAGTGCGTCATTCGCGGGCGGAGGCTCGTGGGCGACCCAATACGCGACACGAGCGTCCGACTGCCTCGCAAGACACGCCGTCAATTCCTTGGCGGCCGTGTACGGACTCACCGTGCGGGCGACGACTGCCCATGCCGAAGAGAAGTCACCTGTTTCACCGCGCGAAATCTGTCTTGCCGCAGCGCGTATTCGCCATCGAGACCATACCGTGGAAGACGAAAACCAGAGAATGAAGACCGCTGCGACGATGGTCATCATAACAACGGATCCAGCCACCTTGCCGACGGACAACGTCCAGCGCATGGACAGGAAGCCCGCAAGCACGGCGAACCCGACAACGCCCATGCCGACCCACATTGCCCGCGCCGCCAGTGGTCTGCCCGCGTGCACGTGCACCAAGGGACGTTTTTCCACTGAATTGGAGGAGTACGAATTCGCCATGATCGCTGTTACTGCGGTGAATCACTCCAGGTCACAACTGCTCCGGCAACGGCGGGGTCCGTCTGCCGCCCCATCCGCCCGCGCAGGCGGTCGCGAATGCGAAGGACTGCCCCTGCCGGTTCTCCTTGGGCGGGTTGTCTTCAACGGATCGCACCGTCCGAACGATGTCTTCCGGGGTGTAGAGGAACTTCTTGAAATCATCGCTGCTCCAAACCGGGTGGGTTTGGGGCACGTCACATCTTTCGCGCAGCGTTTTCGCAGACTCCCCCTTCAACGCATGGATCATGTCTTCCGCCTTGTCACGATGCTTGCGAATGACCAGGTGCACGTGATTCGTCAGAATCGCGCACGCAAAACACGTGTACCGGCGACTCTGTATCACCTGCGCAAATGCATCCGCGAGGACTTGTCGTTTGGCGGCATCAAAGACCAGCATCGCGTGTTCCAAGCGCGGCTGCGCGGATCGGTAAAAACCCCTCAACTCCCCCTGTGACGGGTAATCTGAACATCCTGTCGACTGCATCACCCCCAGGTCGAGGATTTTCGACGACCGGAACTCGCGGGAAAAACTCCCCCGCGGGTCGTTGGGCAGCCAGTGCCCGTACCCGGTCAGGATCAAGTGATAGGCGATGACCATGCCCGTAACCGTACGGAGCGTGCCGCCAAACGGCAAGCCCGCGCCAACCCGATCGGCTTCCGAGCGGGTTTCGCATGACCCGCGCCAACCCGATCGGGTTCGGAGCGGCTTTCGCATGACCCGCGCCAATCCGATCGGCTTTCGAGCGCCCTTGGCGTGCCCCATGGGTCGTCTCTATAATCTCCGGAATGATCACTGAAGAACCGCTATTGTTCGAAATCTCCTGCCCCGGCCAGACCGCCGTGGCGATGCCGGATACGGATGTGCCGCCCGTGCAGCCGGACCAGGTCATCCCCAAGGCCCTCCTCGCGGATGCCCCGCCGCCGTTGCCGGAAATCGGGCCGCTGGACCTGGTGCGGCATTACACCGCCCTGGCCCACCGGCTTTTCAGCATCGACCAGCACTTCTACCCGCTGGGCAGTTGCACCATGAAGTACAACCCGCAGGTCAACGAAAAGGCCCTCGCCCTTTCCGGCATGGCCGACCTGCACCCCTACCAGCGCGATGAAGACGTGCAGGGCCTGCTGGAGATGATGCACCGCCTGGCCGAGTACCTCGCGGAGGTCGGCGGCATGGCCGAGGTCTCCCTCCAGCCGGCCGCCGGCGCTCACGGCGAAATGACCGGGCTGCTCATCATCAACGCGTACCACCGCGACCGCGGCCAGAAGCGAGCCAAGGTGCTCACGCCCGACACCGCCCACGGCACCAACCCCGCCTCGTGCATGATGTGCGGGAACACGCTGGTCACGGTGAAGTCGCAGCCCGACGGACGCGTGGACCTGGCCGACCTGCGGAGCAAGGTCGACGCTGACACCGCCGCCCTGATGATCACCAACCCCAACACCTGCGGGAAGTTCGACAGCCAGATCGGCGACATCGCCGACCTGCTGCACCAGGCCGGGGCCCAGCTCTACCTGGACGGGGCGAACATGAACGCCGTCATGGGCATCACCCGCCCGGGCGACTTCGGCGTTGACGTGATGCACTACAACACGCACAAGACGTTCAGCACGCCGCACGGCTGCGGCGGGCCGGGTGCCGGCCCGGTGGGCGTGGCGGAGCATTTGCGGCCGTTCCTGCCCGTGCCGGTGATCGTCCGGCGGGACAACGGCACGTACGGCTGGGACTACAACCGCCCCAAGAGCATCGGCAAGGTGCGCTCGTTCTACGGGCAGATCGGCGTGCTGGTGCGGGCGTACGCCTACATCCGCTCTCTGGGGGCCGAAGGGCTTCGCAGCGCCTCGGAGAAGGCCGTGCTGGCGGCGAATTACGTGGCCGCGCGGATTCGGCATCGGTACGCCATGCCGTTCCCGCCCCCGTACGCCCATGAGTTCATCACCGTGCCGGACTTCGAGCGCACGGAGATTCGCGAGGTGGACTTCGCCAAGCGGCTGCTGGATTACCACATTCATCCGCCGACCATGAGCTGGCCCATCCACCACTGCCTGATGATCGAGCCCACGGAGACGGAGTCCAAGCGTACGCTGGACCGCTTCTGCGACGTGCTCCTGGCCTTGGCCGACGAAGCGGAGAAGGACCCGGAAACGCTCCGCACGGCCCCGCACCAGATGCCCGTCGGCAGGCTGGACGAGGTCGCCGCCGCCCGCAAGCCGGTCGTGCGCTGGCGAGCGAACGGCGGATAGCAAACGGGGGCCGGCCCCGCACCGCTGAGCCGCCGCAGCAGAACAATGCCCGACCTCATTCGCCTCATCCACGACGGTCCGCACGACGGCCCGACGAACATGGCCCGCGATGAGGCCCTGTTGGACTGCGTCGGGGCCGGGCAGTCCCCGCCGACGCTGAGGCTCTATCGCTGGGAGCCGCCGACCATATCGCTGGGCTACTTCCAGCCGTACGCCGCCTACCAGGCCCTGGAGCCGCCGGCCGGGCGGTTGCCCGTCGTGCGCCGGCAGACCGGCGGCGGCGCGATCCTGCATGATCAGGAACTCACGTATGCCCTCGTGCTGCCGATCGGGCACCGTCTGGCCCGAGGCGCGACGAAGCTCTACGAGGTGGCCCACGACGCCATCATCCACGCCTTGGCCGACGCCGGCCTGGCGGCCTGGCGCGGTTGCCGCACGGACGACTCCACGCCCGGGCGCGGCCCGTTTTTCTGCTTCGCCCGAAGGCACTGTCTGGACGTGCTCGCGGGCCAGGAGAAGCTGGCCGGCAGCGCCCAGCGGCGCACCCGGCACGCGGTTCTCCAGCACGGGTCGATTGTGTTCGAGCGCCGTTACGACCAGCAGCCCGCCACCGCGATCGGGGAGCACGTCAACCTGGATGGCGATCGTTTTGCCCAGCTCTGGACCCGCTCGCTCGCGACACTTGGCGACCTGCTCTTCGAACCCGGCCACTGCTCCGCGGCCGAACTTCGCCTGGCCGACACGTTACGCGCCAAGTACGCCGGCCCCACCTGGACCCGCCGCCGCTGACTCACTGAACCAGCTCCTTCTGCGAGGGATCCCCACCTCGCATGCGGCACCTCCACCTCGCCTGTGGGATCTGAACCTCCTCTGTGGGACCGGCTTTCCAGCCGGTCTCCCTTCTTGTGGGACCGGCTTTCCAGCCGGTCTTCGGTCCGCGCAGTTCTCATCTCGAAGCGCATTGCAGGTAACGCTCCGACCACGTACGGTGTACAGCCGTTCCAGCCGCACGGAGGTGCGTCATGATCGCGTGGGTCCTTGTTTGTCTCACCGCTGCGGCCGCCGATGCGCCGGCCAACAACGCATCGCCATACTTCGAAATCCAAGTAGTGGACGAGGCCACCGGCCGGGGCGTGCCGCTGATCGAGCTGCGGACGGTAAACCAAATCCGCTACGTCACCGATAGCCAGGGCTACGTGGCATTCCTCGAGCCAGGGCTCATGGACCAGAAGGTGTTCTTCTTCGTGGAGGGCGACGGGTACGAACACGCCGCGGACGGGTTCGGCATGCGGGGGAAGGCCCTGACCGTCTCGCCGGGCGGCAAAGCGCAGGTCACCGTCAAACGCACCAACATCGCAGAACGGCTTTACCGCATCACCGGCGGCGGCATCTACCGCGACAGCGTCCTGCTGGACAAGCCCGTGCCGATCCAACACCCGGTGCTCAACGCCAAGGTGCTCGGCCAGGATAGTGTGCTGAACGCCGTGTACCGCGGCCGGATCTACTGGTTCTGGGGGGATACCGCGTGGCCGGCCTATCCGCTGGGCAACTTTCACGTGCCCGGTGCCACCACCCCGCTGCCCACAGACGGCCTGGACGCCAACGTGGGCATCCGCCTGGACTACTTCGTCAACGACAAGACCGGGTTCGCCAAGGAAACCTGCAACATGCCCGGCGAAGGCCCCACCTGGGCGGGCGGCCTCGTGGTGCTGAACGAGCCGGGACAGGGCGAGCAGATGTACGCCGGCTACGCGAAGATCAAGCCCGCGTCCCTGGAAACCTGGCAGCGGGGGATCGTGGTCTTCAATGACGAGCAAAAGCAGTTCGAGAAGGTCTGCGAGCTTCCACCGGATCACCCGCTCTCTCCGCAGGGCCACACGCTGCTTCACAAGAGCCGCGACGTGGAGCACGTCCACTTCACAACGCCCTACCCCTACATCCGCGTACCCGCCCGGCCGGACGCCTACCGCGACGTGTCGCAATACGAAGGCTTCACGTACCTGGTCGAAGGCTGTCCGGCCAACGAAGTCCGGCTGGACCGCGCCCCGGACGGCGCGCTTCGCCTCGGCTGGAAGCGGAACACCCGCCCGGTCACGCCGGCTGAAGAAGCGAGGCTGCTGAAGGAAGGCAAGCTGGCCGCGCGAGACGCCGTGCTGCCGCTGCGTGATCGCGACGCCGGCAAGCCGGTGCAAGCCCACTCGGGCACGGTGCACTGGAACGAGTATCGCAAGCGATGGATCCTGATTGCCCTGGAGATGGGTGGCACGTCGCTGCTGGGTGAAATCTGGTACGCCGAGGCGGACACGCCCCTGGGCCCCTGGGTGTACGCGGCAAAAGTCGTCTCTCACGCAAAATACAGCTTCTACAACCCCAAGCAGCACCCGATGCTCGACCAGGACGGCGGCCGGGTCATCTTCTTCGAAGGCACGTACAGCACCCTGTTCTCCGGCGTGGAGGTCCCCACGCCCCGCTACGACTACAACCAGATCCTCTACAAGCTGAGCCTGGACGAGCCGCGGCTGGCCCTGCCGGTCCCGGTGTACC
>CAZBFW010000179.1:0-7373 GCA_964491135.1 uncultured Phycisphaeraceae bacterium
CCCCCAGAGCGAGGATTGTGGACCCCACCACCGCAACGACAACTCGTCTCGCGGATTTCCAGATCAGACCCACAAGCGCCCTCCGCCAGACCCCGCGGCCCTCGGCCTTCCCCAAGCCAGGGCCGGGCGTACGCCCAGCAAGGCCCGGAATGATGGCCGAAAGTGCCCGGCGGGCAAAGGTCCCGCCCCATGGAATAGCCCGACAGACCTGGGGGCGACACCTGTAAAACTTTAATATTTATGTTCACAGTGTATATCACTGGCTGCCCGGTCTGAGTGTTTACCCGAGGATGCGGTAAGTCGCTTGAAACGCACCTGTAGAAACTGATATAGTAATTAATGAAACGTAGGGGTGGGAGATCAGAGAGAGCAGGCACTGCGTTGGCCGTCGGGCCGCCGGTGCGTGCTCTTTGTCGTTTTCGGTCAATCTCGACCGGTTGACGTGGCAAGCTGTTCTCTCGAGCGAGACACGTTGGCCGGATGATGTGTGGGTCGTGTTTGGAACTTGTCTGATGGGCATCCACCGGTTCAGTCTGACCGGGGTGCCGGAGGCTCTCTTTTCTGGAGGAGGATAGTCTATGAAGAAACTGAGTGCGATTGTCATGGTTCTGGCGTTCGCGGGCGTCGCGTTCGCGGACGCGCCGATTTACAGTGGTGCCGCGGTAAGTTATGAGCCGCTGGACACGGTGGATGGGCTGCGAGCGGGCGTCATTTACTCGAACATGACGCTGGGCATCAACTACGCACAGTCTTCCGCGGCAACGGGCGGCGTGGTCAGCTACGATGACTACGACTCGATCAGCACCGCGGGGGCCACGACCCAGATCGAGCAGTTCAAGTTCGTGGGTGGGTCGAACATCGCGGGCGGAGTGATTTTCTTCACGTTCTTCGACGCCGCGAGCAACTTCCTGGACAGCTTTGGCATCCTGGTCCCCCAGGCCGGTAACTTCATTTGGACCATCACGCTGAATTCGCCGGTGACGGTGGCGGATGCGGGAATTGCCCAGATGTGGTCGAACGACGGTACCGTGCCCGGGTATCCCGTCACCGTGGGCACCTGGTTCCTGACCCCGGACGCTCCGACGGTCGGGACCACCACGGCGTTCCCGGGCTACACCGGTGGGGATCCCCCCGTCCAGTTGGACCACAAGTTCGAGATGACGGAGGTCCCGGAGCCGGCGACGCTCGCGCTGCTGGGTCTGGGCGCACTGGCCCTGATCCGTCGCCGCTAGTGAATCGGCTGGCGTCGATCCGCCCTTCGGATCGGCCTTGAAGAACCAACACGGGAAAAAGCGCCCTGCCGGGGCCCGGCAGGGCGCTTTGTGTTGGGATCTGCCCGCGCTTGCGTTTGCGTTCCCTCCCTTGATACTGGTCCCAGACATGAGCCGACACACCCATCCGAATCCGAACAATCCGCCAGGGTCGGCCGCTGGAGCAGTCTCCGCTCGCAGGAAGGGCTGGCGCTTCCGCGTTCTCGTGGCCGCGATCATCGCCTCTCTGCCCGTCACCGGGTGCCGTCGCCCCGCAGACAAGACCGATGCAGGCAGCGACGCCGCGTCCATCGGCGGGGCCGGGCTGAACGTGCTGCTGATCAGCGTCGACACCACGCGGGCGGATCACCTGGGCTGCTACGGCCACCCGGCCCGCCACACGCCGAACATCGATCGCGTGGCGGCGGAGGGCACGCGTTTTGCGCAGTGCGTGGCGTCCACGCCGGTGACGCTGCCGTCTCACGCCACGATGCTGACGGGGTCATACCCGTTCGTGCACGGCGTGCGGGACAACGGGACGTTCCGCCTGGAATCGGCCAACGTCACGCTCGCGGAGATCTTTCGAACCGCCGGTTACGTCACGCACGCGGAAGTGGCCAGCACAGTGATGGACGGCAAATACGGCCTGGACCAGGGCTTTGACACGTACGGGGAGGTACAGCGACAGGCCCCGCCCGTGCTGGATGAAAAGACTGATGCCAAGCTACCGTTGATCGAGCACATGGAACGCAAGGCCGATGACGTCACGCGTAGCGGCATTGCGTTTCTCGAGAAGAACCGAGGCCGTCCGTTCTTCCTGTTCCTTCATTACTACGATCCGCATCGCGCCTATACTGCGCCCGAGCGATTCCTTCGCCGCTACGCAAACGGATACCTGGCGGAGATCGCGTTTTTCGACGAACAATTCGGCCTGCTGATGGAGAGCCTGCGAACGTGCGGGCTGGCCGAGCGTACGCTTGTGGTCCTCACCTCCGATCACGGGGAGGGTCTGGGGCAGCACGGAGAGGCCACGCATACGTTCTTCGTCTATGACACCACGCAGATGGTACCGCTGATTCTGTGGTGTCCGGGACACGTGCCGGCTGGCCAAGTGGTGCCGTCGCAGGTGCGGCTGGTTGACATCGCCCCCACGCTGGTGTCGTTCGCCCGCCTGGGACCCGCACCGCAGATGCAGGGTCTGGACCTTCTGCCCCTGGTTGCCGATCCCAGGAAGGAAGTCCAATTGGCGTGTTACGGAGAAACGCTCTGTCCCGCCCTGTCGTTCGGCTACGCCCCGCTTCGCTTCCTCCGCGTGGAAGGTTGGAAGTACATTCACGCACCCCGGCCGGAGCTGTACCACGTGGCTGCCGACCCGCACGAGCTGGCCGACCTGGCCGCAAAGGAGCCGGGGCGCGTGCAGGCCATGCGGGAAGAACTCCGCTCGATCATCGAGCGTTCCCCCCCGCCGCCGGCCGGCCGGGTCTCCCACATGACGGCCGATCCTGCAGAGATGGAGAAGCTGCGTGCCCTCGGGTATGTCGGCGCCGGCGCCTCTGAAGGTCGCGAAGAAGAGTTGGCCGAAGGCAGTGAGCTGGACCACTTTGAGCCGCAGGGAGCCAACCCGCGCGACCACATGGAGTCCATCGAGCTTCTCTGCGACGGCATCGGCGCTCTGTATGGCGGTAATTTCGTCGAAGCGGAAAACGTCTTTCGGAAACTGCTGGCACTGGAGCCGGACAACCCTCGAGTGCTGCGGGACCTGGGCGATGCCCTCACGGGGCAGGACCGGCTGGAGGATGCGCTGGGAGCTTACCAGGCGTCCTTGCAGCAAGCTCCGGACGACGATCAGACCCTGGGCAGGATCGCCCGCCTTCAGGCCGTCCGCGGTGAGTTCGAGGAAGCCGAAGCACATTACCGACAAGTCATCGTGGCCGCGCCCGATCAGTATGGACCCCACCTCGGTCTGGCCGAAGTCCTCAGCGAGCAGCAACGCTTCGACGAAGCATACATCGAGTACGAAGCCGCCGCCGCCCTGGCCCCCGACGTGGCAGAGGTTTTCCTCAAGTGGGGGATGGCGTGTCAGCTTGCCGGTCGGTCGGAGGAGGCCATCGACAAGCTGCAAAGAGCATGCGGGCTGAACGAAGCGGAGATACGCTACCCGATCCACCTGGCTCAAGTCCTGCGCGAATCAGGCCGTCTGCCGGAAGCAATCACGACGATGTCGGCAATTGCCGCCGGACATCCGGATGACCCACTCGTTCACCGGTGTCTGAGCGAGTGGCTTACCGAGAGCGGTGAACACATCAAGGCAACCATTCATTATCAGCGAGCAGCAGAGCTGCAGCCGGACATCCCGCAGGCCTGGTTTAATTTTGCGCTGAACCTGGTGCAAACCGGACGGTCCCCAGAGGCGGTCGACGCCTTTCGTAAGGCCGTCGGGCTGCAGCCGGACTATCTGAGGGCCTGGACGGAACTGGCCACGACGCTGACCCGCACCGGCCAGGATGCAGAAGCGCTGGACGCCTGGCAGAACGTGCTTCGGATCTCCCCCGAGACCGGCTCGGCCTACCTTGTGTCCGCGCAACTCATGGCCCGCCTTGGGCACGCCGAGAAGCACGTGGTTGACCTGCTCCGCCGCGGGCACGAGCAGGTCCCGGACGATATGCCCATCAACAACATGCTGAGCTGGGTGCTCGCCACCACCCCGGACGGCAGCCTTCAGGACGGCGTGGAGGCCGTACGCATGGCCGAACGGGCACTCCAACTCGCCGGGGACGATCCTCACGTGCTGGACACGCTGGCTGCGGCGTACGCAGCGGCCGGGCGGTTTGAAGACGCGGTGAACGCGGTTGATCGAGCCCTGAACCTCGCCCAGGCGCGAAGCCTGAGCCAACTCGAGAGTGCATTGCGGGACCGCCGGGATCTGTACATCGCAGGTCGACCTTATCGAAGACCCCCCCCTGCGAATGCCGTCAAGAGCCCGTAGCGTCTCCATCGCCCGCCGGACGGTAATCGGCGTAGAGCCCCTGCTCACAGGCCACGGTGAAGGCCTCCGCGGAAGACTTCAACTGCTCCCAGCCGCGGCGGATACGGTCCGCTTCCGACGGCTCGATGCTGCCGTCGTCCTCTACTGATCGTGTCACCGTCAGCAGCAACTCGCTGAATTCGTGGACGAGTTTCTGCGTGTTGACCAGAAGGCCCGTTTGCAGATCCTCATTCGTGATGCGGGGGTTGGACACGAAGAAGCCGCCGGCCTCGTGGCAGAGCCAGCTCACGACCTCCACACTGCCCGTCAGTCGGATCACGTCGGCCAGGCGATCCAGGGGGTTGCGGGCCCCGCTGGCCTCCGCGTCGCCCCGGCTGGGCTCCTGGCACCACTTATAGACCAGGGCGGGTGACAGCCTTAATTCGGCCGCCAGCGCCTTGGCCCCGATCTCCTCCACCGCCTCGCGTAACACCTCGTATGACTGCATGGCTGATCACTCCTCGACATGCCCCCCAGGCCGGCCGTTCGATCGCATGTCAGAGCATACGCGATTGGCCGCGTGCGGGGTATTATACCTTTTGCGAAAATGGAGAATGGGCAGCCCGCCCGGGAGACGCCCCATGGTCCAGACCAAGCGGGAAATCGAAGCCCTGCTGACGGCGGCCGGCATCCGCCCCAAACGGCGGTTTGGCCAGCACTTCCTGATCGACGGGAACCTGATGCGGCGGCTGGTGGAGGTCGCGGACATTCATCCGGCGGACCTGGTGCTGGAGGTGGGTGCGGGCACGGGCGGACTGACGGACCTGCTGGTCGAACGGGCCGGGGCCGTGGTGGCCGTCGAGATCGACCATCATCTGTTTGCCCTGCTGTCCGAGCGCTTTGGGCAGGTTGCGTCTCTGACCCTGGTGCGCGGGGACGCACTGGACACGAAACACCGGATCGCCACGGCCTTGCTGGAGGCGATCCGGTTCGGCCGGCAGCGAGCGTCGGGCGAGCTTCTGCTGGTGGCGAATCTGCCCTACGACATCGCGACGCCGTTGCTGGTGAACCTGATCCTGTCGGACCTGAACGTGAAGCGACTCTGCTTCACGGTGCAGCGTGAGGTGGGCGAGCGGATGGAAGGCCAGCCGGGCACGAAGGCCTATGGTCCGCTCAGCATTCTTCTGCAGACGTTGTGCCGCATCCAGCGGATCACCCGCGTTCCGGCGGAAGCCTTCTGGCCCCGGCCGGCGGTGGAGTCGAGCCTGTATCGCCTGGATGTGCTCGAGGATCCGGGCCTGGACGGCGAGGCGCTGGCCGCTTTTGTGGCGCTGGTTCAGGCCGGTTTCCGGCACCGGCGCAAGACGCTGCGATTCAACCTCGATCATGCCTTCGGGCAGGCGGTGTGCGACCGGGCGGGCAGCGTGTTGGACCTGTCCGTGCGGGCAGAGACGGTCGCCCCGGCGCAGTGGGTTGAACTGGCCCGTGTGGCCCGTGCTACGGATTCGGCTGCTGCTTGGCCAGATGCTCCGTCAGGGCCTTTCGAATGATCTCGTCGGCGTCCTTGAGGACCTGCTTGCGCAGTTCGTTCACCTCGGGTGACAGGTCCGACTCCCGCACCACCAGCTCGATCTGAAGCGTGCCGGTCGGGTCGGGCACGCAGATCTTGCCGACGAACGGATCGTTTGATCGAGCGGGGCGCCCTTCCCCCATGAAGCCGCTGGGCAGCTCGAACATGACGCCTTCGGCGTCCACGCGATACGTCAAGCCCGTCAGGCCCGCGATCTCCTCCAGGGCCTCCACGGCGCTGACGTTGTCGGCCAGCAAGGAAAAATTCTTCCTCGTCTGAACGGGCAGCGCGTCGGACACGCCGGGGCCCAGCCGAATCAGGATGCCCGCCTGCCGCCCGACATTCCGCAGGACTTCGGTCAGGGGGCGGTTCGTCATGCGGACGCTGATCATCGTGTCAAGCTGGCGCTTCATCTGCTCCTTCAACGAGACGACGACGATCCCGCCGTCCCACACGTACCATGACCAGCCCAGAGCCTCGCAGGCCGCCTCCAGAACGTCCGCGCCTGAACCGGCCCCGACTTTACGAATCTCACCCACCAGGAGGTCCCAGGGCTCCGCCTCCGTGACATGGAACTGCAACCGCTTGCGCAGGGCCGCCAAGGGCTCCTCCTGGTCGACGAACTCCGTCGCATTCAACCACTGCAGGGTTTCCAGCTCCGGCCAGGAGGCCCGCCGCCCCAGCCGCTGAAGACCGGGCGTGGGTACCACTTCCAGCCCGGTCGGCGTGACCACGTACGCCATGCCCAGGCGAGCGAGGACCTGCTTGAGCCCTTCACGCAGCGTCACGTTCCCCAGCGTGGCCGTCACCTGCGTTGACCGGCCGTAGGGCAGCAGGCCATACGCCTCGTCCGGCATGAGGATGGAGACACCGGTCTTGTCCGACATCTGCGCAAAGAAGTCGGCCAGCGGGGCGTTCTCCACCGACAGGTCGATCGGCTCGTCCAGCACCTGCTCGATGAGCGGCTGAAGATCGGTCTGCGCGGCCGTCGCGGCCATTGCACTGAGCCACAGCAATCCACCTGCAATGCACAACATATCATGCTTCCTCAACACGCTGCCTTGAATCATCGGCACTCTCGTCATACACGCGTCAGAACAGCGACCACTCGGCCGAGGCCGACGGCTCATCCGCCGAAACCATGGCGCCGGACGTCACCATCAATCGCGGCCGCTGTTCGTCCCGAACGTCCTCCGCCGGGACAGCCCCACGCGAGAACGACACGATCACAACGGTTTCCGATCGGACCTCGGACGGCAGCGGCGGCTCGACCTGGGCTTCCGTCCGCTTCCCTTCCGCCACTACGGCGCCCGTGTCCGATCCGACCGGCGGGCCCGAGCGCGTCACCAGCCATCCTGTCACGAGCAGCGTGACGGCGGCCGCCGCCGCCAGCGGGGCCCTCCACCGATACAGGCGAATCACACGCCGGCCGGCCTCGGCGTTCTCACGCCGAAGGCGAGCGCCGGCAACAAACGCCTCCGCATCCACCACGGGGGGCCGCTCGCCCCACGCACGGACCCAATCGTCCACGCGGCGCAGGTCAGATCGGAAGAGCACACGTCTGAACTCCAGTCACGAGATTCCATCT
>CAZBFW010000180.1:0-7344 GCA_964491135.1 uncultured Phycisphaeraceae bacterium
CGGTTCGGACTCTCCCAGGTGACCGCCATCTTCGACGACCGCATCAGCATCTTCCTCGCCCGCCAGCTCATCGCCGAGCGGCTGGCCACCGTGGAGCTGCCCGACGGCATCGCCCGGCCCCAGATGGGACCCATCGCCACCGGCCTGGGCGAGGTTTTCCATTACATCGTGACGAGCCCGACGCGAAGCCTGGCCGACCTGCGCACGATCCAGGAATGGATTATCAAGCCGCAGCTCCGCAGCGTGGAGGGTGTGGCCGAGGTGAACACGTGGGGCGGCCTGGAGAAGCAGTTCCAGGTGCACGTGGAACCCGCCCGGCTGGTCAAGCACGAGCTGGCCCTGGCCGACGTGATCGAGGCACTGCAGAAGAACAACGCCAGCGCCGGCGGCGGACTGGTCACGCGGGCGGGTGAGTCGCTGATCGTCCACGGCCTCGGGCTCGTCACCACGGTCGAGCAGATCGGTGACATCATGATCGCCGCCCCAAACGGCGTGCCGATCCGCGTGCGCGACGTGGCAGAAGTGCTGGAGGGGCATGAGATTCGCCGGGGTGCGGTCACCTACAACGGGCAGGGCGAGGCGGTCATGGGCCTGGGCTTCATGCTGATGGGGGAGAACACCCACGACGTGACCCGCCGGCTCAAGGAGCGCATGGATCAGATCCGCCCCACACTGCCCGACGACGTGGAGGTGGTCATCGTCTACGACCGCACGGAGCTGGTGGACCACGTGCTGGCCACCGTGCGCACGAACCTGCTCGAAGGCGCCATCCTCGTCATCGCGGTGCTGTTCGCCTTCCTGGGCAGCCTGCGGGCGGGGTTGATCGTGGCCTCGGCCATTCCGCTGTCCATGCTGTTCGCAGGCAACCTGATGCTGCAGGCGGGCATTGCCGGCTCGCTGATGAGCCTGGGAGCCATCGACTTCGGCCTGATCGTCGACAGCTCGGTCATCATGGTCGAGAACAGCGCCCGCCGACTGGGCCTGGAGGGCGGTGATCGCTCGCGGCTGGAGATCGTGCGCGACGCCGCGGTTGAGGTTCGCCGGCCCACGCTGTTCGGCGAGCTGATCATCATGATCGTGTATCTGCCGATCCTCACCCTGGAGGGCATTGAAGGCAGGATGTTCGCACCCATGGCCCTGACGGTCATCTTCGCGCTGGGCGGCTCACTGGTTCTTTCCCTTACGCTTATGCCGGTGCTGGCCAGCGTGCTGCTTCCGCGAACCCCCGTCCACCGCGAGCCGCGGCTCGTTCGGCTCTGCAAGAGGCTCTACGAGCCCCTGCTGGACGCCGTGCTGCGGCTGCGCTGGCTGGTGCTCGGTCTGGCGGGTGTGGCCCTGGTCGGCGGGGCCTTCGGGGCCGGCCGCCTCGGCACCATGTTCATCCCGCGATTGTCGGAAGAAGCCGTGGTCATCAACACGGTGCGCCTGGCCGGCGTTTCCCTGGAAGAGTCCGTCCGCTACGGAACGCAAATCGAAAAACTGCTCCTGGAAAACTTCCCGGATGAAATCCGCTTCATCTGGTCCCGCACCGGCACCGCCGAAGTCGCCACCGACCCCATGGGCATCGAGCTGACCGACGTCTTCATGACGCTCCATCCGCGCGATCGATGGACCCGCGCGCGTACCCAGGCGGACCTGGTGGAGCAGATGGAGGCCGCGCTGGCCGGCATGCCCGCCATGCGCACGATCTTCGCCCAGCCCATCGAACTGCGCGTGAACGAGATGATCGCGGGCATCCGCAGTGACCTGGGCATCAAGCTGTTCGGCGACGACTTCGAGACCCTTCGCGAAACCGCGCATCAGATCGAAGACGTGGTGCGACAAATCCCCGGCGCCACCGACGTGGTCACCGAGCAGATCACCGGCCAGCCCGTGTTGCAGATCCGACTGCGTCCGGACGCCCTGGCTCGCTACGGCGTCCCCGCGGCGGAGGTTCTGGATTTCGTCGCGGCGGTGGGCAACATCCCGGTCGGCGAGATTCGCCAGGGGCAGATGCGGTTTCCACTGACCGTGCGGCTGCCGGACGCGTACCGCGGCGACCCGGAGAAGGTGGCCGGCCTGCTCATCCCCACCGTCGCCGGACAGCGGCTGCCGCTCTCGCGGCTGGCGGACGTGGAGATCGTGTCCGGCCCATCGACCATCAATCGCGAATGGAGCAAACGGCGGATCGTGGTGCAGGCCAACGTGCGCGGACGGGACGTCGGATCGTTCGTGCGTGAGGCACAGCACCGCATCGCGGCGGAGGTGTCGCTGCCGACGGGGTACTTCATCCGCTACGGCGGGCAGTTCGAGCACCTGGAGCGGGCCGGGCGGCGGCTGATGGTGGTGGTTCCGCTGGCCCTGGGGCTGATTCTCCTGCTGCTCTACGCCACGTACGGGCGGCTCACGGACTGCATCCGCATCTTCCTGACGCTGCCTCTGGCGGCCGTCGGCGGCATCGCGGCCCTCCACCTGCGGGACATGCCGTTCAGCGTGTCGGCCGGCGTGGGGTTCGTAGCCATGTCCGGCGTGTCCGTGCTGGGGGACATGGTGTTCGTGTCGTATCTGCGCGGATTGCTGAACCAGGGCATCCCCCTGACGGCGGCCATCCGGCAGGCCGCCCTGACGCGGCTGCGCCCGGTGCTGATGACCGGCCTGGTGGCGAGCCTGGGGTTCGTGCCCATGGCAGTGAACACGGGAGTGGGAGCCGAGGTGCAGCGTCCGCTGGCCACCGTGGTGATCGGCTGCGTCGCGACGTCCACCGTACTGACGCTTCTCGTGCTGCCGGTGCTGTACTCGCTGATCCTGCACCGGCGCACAAAAGAGCGGGTGGACCGCCGGCCACTCCGGGAAACACCCGGAACGACCGGCAGTCCACCCTGATCCCGCCCAGAAGGACTCCCGTTCATGGCGGGGGGATCCTTCTGCACCACTGCTGTCCACGCCTCCTGGGAGGAGGTTCACTCTATCGGCGACGACCGCAGAACAGCATCCCGACCGCCAGGAGCAACAGCGCCCCGGGCTCGGGAATCGGAACGATCGCCAGGTCATTCGGCTGCACCAATGGATAGCCGTAGCCTTCGATCATCTCGTTCGGACCGAAATCCGGCCCCAGGGTGTACGCGGAACCGTCCGTGGCAAACGTGTTGATCTGGGCGAAGTAATTCGGAAACTCCCCCTGACCCACGGCCCCGTGGTAACCCGTGTCGTCCCGCGACCAGTCGATCGCCAGCCCTTGCGAGAAGTTCGTGTCCTGCGGCAGCGAATACAACTCCATCAACGCCAGGCCCGTGCCCTTGTAGATCTTGTCCACGCCCACGTCGTTCAGGTAGAACGCGCCGGTGGAGTCAATGGCCATGCCGACCACGCGATGCACGTCCGTCGGCAGGCCGGAGAAGTAGCCCACGAGTGACGTGGCCCCGGTCACCAGGTTGACGGTGTACAGCCGCGTCGCGTTGTACTGCGAACGCACGCCGTACATCTTTCCGTCCACGGGGTTGAACGCCAGGTCATCCAGCGGCTGAGTGCTCGCCGTTCCCTGCAACGTCGCCGCCCCGGTCGTCGTGTCCACGCGGTACAGCCCGGCCGCGGCGCCGCCGGTGGACTTGTAGAACGATGCGTACGCCCAGAGCCCCCCGTCCGCGTCGAACTCCATGCCGCCGAAGCCGATGTTCGGGACGTTCATTGAGCCGACCGTCTCAAACGCGCCCGGATTGGACGCGTCAAACCTCACCAATTCATCCGGTCCGCTGAAGGGATACGGACGCGACACGCCGTTGGGCGCGTATACCATGACCGCGCTGGCCGAGGAGGCCAGCATCAGCAGAACGCCGCTAAAACATGCAACCCTATACATGGTTCGCGCTCCTGTTCCCGGAGACCGCCGCACCGCCACGAACACCTCGCCGCGAACCCAGCAACGCCACCGCGCCGATCGCCAGCAGGCTCAGGCCGGCCGGTTCGGGAACCGTCGCCTGGAGGTCGTCGAACACGACGCCCAGCCCGGGACTCGCCGCGCCCCAGATCTCGATGCTGCCGAAAGGAACGTCACTCTCCCAGCCGTACCAGGCCCATTGGCCCATCGTGAGACTGAACGGTTCCGTGCCGAGAACCAGGCCGTCATCGTCCCGGAACGTGACCATCCCGCCGCTCAGGTTGTCCGCCGCGCCGATGTAGCCGCCGAACTTCTCCACCGGCGTGGTGAACTCAATCACGGCACACCCGGTGACCGAACCGCCCATCAGGTTCCCGTTGTACGGGTAGATCGATACGCCCGTCAGGCCGCTTTGCAGGCTGTACGCGATCATCAACATGTTGGCGAACACGTCGTTGAACGTGGCATCCCCGTCCATGATGGAGAAGGGCCCGGGATAGCCGCCCGGGGTGCCAAGGTTCTCGAACCCCTCATACAAGTCTCCGGTAAACTCGCCGATCGGCATGACGCCGGCACTCACCGGGCCGGCCAAGACCGCCAGCACCAACAGACTTACGATCCCGTTTCTCATGTTTGACCTCCTGAAAGTTAACCTGGAGAGGCACCAAGCCCCAATTGCTGGTCCCAGTATACGTGCGCAGGGATTACATTACAATAGTTACTGCGAATATTCTTGCGATCTTCCCTGCGAACACTTGCGGTTCCACAAGGGCCGCGTTATGCTATGCTTAGAACTATGCAGCAAACGGAAGGTCACAAACCCACGCAAGTGCCGCCACGGCCCGACCGCATGTTCTCGGACCATGCCCGCGCCGTGGTCCGGTCGGTCCGCGGTGCATTCTCGGAACTGCTGACCTCCGTCGGCGCGGATCCGCAGGCCCCGCAGGAGTTCGGCCGGCAGTTCAAGCTCAACAAGAACCTGGCCTGGAAGATCTCCAAGCTGGTGCAGACCGACGACCCTTCGGTCGCCCTTGCACAGATGCCCGGAACGGCCGGCATCAATATCTTCCTCCGAAGCGTCGAATCCGCCGGAGCCAGCAGCACCCTGCTGGAAACCGCGCGCCAGGCGATAAGGGAATATGACGACCTGATCCGTACGCATTCCGGGGACCGGGCCACGCTGGAGATCATGGCCAGCGAGCTGAGCCCGGTCAGCCGGAGGCAACGCGATGAGAACCACCGCAAGCTTCTCTTCCAGGGCGCCAGCTACGTGTGGGGGGCACACGCCCGGGTGAGTCTGAAGGTCGGTCTCGTCGGGCCGAGCCGCAAAGCCGGCCGGCTTGACTTCGCGTCCGTCAGCGCCCTGATCGACTTCCGCCGGTTCCGCTCCGACGTCACCTGGGTCATGGCCTCGCGCCGTTCGCGCAATGACGACGGCAGCAAGATGGACACCCCGTCCTTGGAGCCGATCGACAGACGATTCGGCCAGGCGGACCAGGCCCCTCTGCTGGAGGACTTCTGCTCCAAACCCCTGCCGGAACTGCGCAAGGTGGACACGCTCACCGGCACGGATTTCGAGCTTGTGGAGGGTCCCGTCGGCAACGCGGGTGCCCGGACGTGCGTGTTCGGCGTCATTCAGCGGAACATTCCCTATTGTCGATCACCCGAAAATGAATGGGGCGAGCACAGTGCCGTGTCGGACACGCCCGCGGAGTGGCTGATCGTCGACCTCTTCATCCACGAGCGGTTCACCTTCGCCATTCCGCCGGAGGCCGCTTTGTACAGCGAGCTCGGCGCGAACGGCGTCACGTATCCCGCGCGTGGCCGGGAGAAGCACCGTCTGCCGCTCAGCGAACCGCTGCAGGACCTGGCCACCGGTCCCTTGCTCGTGGCCACGCCGGAGGTGCCCAACTATCGACAGATGGTGCAGACCGTGTTTGACCGCATGGGATGGGACCCGCAGTACTTCCACGGGTTCCGCATGAAGATGGCCTACCCCCCGATCCCCGCGGCCTTCGTCCTGCGCTACCGCCTCCCCGACGCGCCCGTGTAACCGCGTGCGACGTCGGAGATTTGAATCGACCGCTGACCGGCGATTATGCCCCCCCGACGGCGCCGCCCTCCGTGCCGGCGAGCGATTCGCGATCCCGAGCCGCCCTCGTCCGGTTTCTCATTCCACCGGAAACGCAGTCACATGGAGGGCCGTCCCGTCCAGCACGAGCGCAGAGCCGACCAGGTCCTGGGACTCAAACCGCCAGTCGTCGCCCAGGTCCACGCCGCGATGCACCGTGCATTCCAGGCTGTTCAGGCGATCCAGCAGATCCGACGGCGTGCCCTGTTGTCCGGAGACACCCGGCGTCGCCTTCTGCATCATGGCCTCCATCGCGTAGCCCGTCATCAGTCGCGGCCAGACCCTCTTGAGCGTGGTTGGCCGGTCGAAGATGTCCAGCGCCGCGAACTTCCCGCCGATCGTCGCGACCACGCCCACCGCATCCTCCGGGCGCGAGAAGGCCCGGATCAGACTCTCGATCTGCGACTGCCGTTCCCGGTACGCATCCGACATCGCCATGGTCTCGGAGCTGACATCCAGAGAGCACAGGCACATGTCGACGCACTTCCATACTTCGCCCTGATCGGCGAGCGGCGTGGCGGACTCCTCCAGGTTCTTCTTCACCGACCGGCTCTGCCGACCCCGGATCGATGCCGGAGCGTGGGAACCCGAGCCGAAACCCGCCCGCGTGTAGTGCCAGCGACCCTGCTCCACGCACGCGACGGGAATCCGAGACTCACCATGTGGCCGCAACAGGATGTCGACGTTCAGAATTCGGTTCTGCCTGGCCCCGATGAGCTCCTCGCCCCCAAGCAGCAGGCAGGCCGACTCAGCCCCGCTGGTGGCCAGCAGCTCCGGCACGTTTCCGGCTTTGCTGACCTCGGTCACGCGCAGCAGCCCCGTTTCAAACCCCTCCGCGGCCAGGATGTAGTCCGGCAACATCCTCCCAAGTTCTTCTCGCCGTACGTACGTCAGCTTCAGGTTTTCCGACGATTCCTCCGCCCCCGCCTGCAACCCGACCAGTAGATCCCGCAACATTTGCATTGTCGTATCTCCTCTATAATGCCCCAGAATCGGGCACGCGCATGCCGCGTCCTGTCGCAACGTGCTACGGTGCGAGGCCCTGGAGCTGCCAATGGATATTGTAGGCGCGCCACCCGACGGACGGTGTCGGAGGAAACCGCCGAGGCGGCCGACAGGCCGTGTCGGACCCCCAATCCCTGGTGTTTTGCCGCTGGGCCGCGACGCAGCATCTGCGTAGAAGCACGGACATGAATTCCGCAGGTTAGGGTGCGGCGACGGCTTCGGGAGGGCCGAGATTCCGATCCACGCGGCCAACGATCCCAAGGGCCCGGGCGTGCTCCTACCGTTTGTTGGAGCGTACGATCCGCAATCGCCGTATGCCAACGGGTTCGCGATGCTCGTCTCGCATCCGCAGGAC
>CAZBFW010000181.1:0-7339 GCA_964491135.1 uncultured Phycisphaeraceae bacterium
TACGAGATAATGAGCGGTGACTGGAGTTCAGCCGTGTGCTCTTCCGATCTCTCCCATGTGGGTGGTTCGGCATCGGGAGCGTCCTTTCCTGTGATCCGCCGGATTTTGCCCCCCCCCACATGGGAGCAAGCTCCGGAGTGTATGCGAAACCGGGGGTCCGGCCAAGGGAATCGGAGTGGCAGCGACGACGGGACCGAGGACCCCGCGTGTGAGGGTCAGACACTGGAAAACCGGAAGCTTGAAACAGGAGACTGAAACGAGGGGATCCGCCGTATACTACACCGTCGCGGCCGGATGACCGGGCAAACATCAGAGACCGGCTGGAAAGCCGGTCCCACAGATAGGACTGACCGGCTGGAAAACCGGTCCCGCAGAATTGACCCCGCGCTCGCGCGCCCGGACAGCTTCCTTCGACCCAAGGGTCGCGGGCGCAACCCGCGCATTGATCAGGCGACGGCCACGGACTGTGTCGGCGTGCGGGCCGGTGTTTCGGCCGCGGTGAGCAGCGTCTGGTGGTCGCCGTCGTTCAGGCTGCGCACGACGACGGGCGTGCCGTATCGGGCGGCGGCCTCAATGGCCTTGGCCTGGACCAGGTCGCAGCCGTCGCGGGCCATGGCCAGCGCCCGGGCATACGTGATGCGGTCCAGCGGCACCGCGTCGTCAAAGCGATTCGGATCCCTGTCGAAGTAGCCGGGAACGTCCTTGATCAGCTCGCAGCGAACGGCGCCCAGGCCGGCGGCCAGCAGCACGGCCGTCAGGTCCGAGCCGCCGCGGCCTAGTGACACGATTCTGTCGCCCGGACCGCGGGCCAGGAACCCCGGGACCACCGCGACCTGAACGTCCGCGATTCGCGATCGCAGCGAGGAGCCCTCGACGACCACGTGTTCGGCCGCTTCGTCCTGGCGCGGGGCGCGCAGGCCGCACTCGTGCACGCCCAGGCCCACGGCCGGTACGCCCACCGCGTGCAGACAGAGCGTCAGAATCGCCACCGACTGTACTTCACCCGTGGACCAGAGCAGGTCCAGCGTGCCGGGGTCCGGGGCGACGCAGAGCTGCCGGGCCAGTCCCTGCAGTCGGTCCGTGACCCCGAATTCCGCCGACACCACGACGATCAGCTTCTCTCGTGGTGCCTCGTCCACGCGTTTCTTCAGGTAGGCGGCGCAGCGTTTGTATGCGGTCAGGTCGGTGAACACCGATCCGCCGATCTTGATCACGACGACGGGCGAGTCCTTGGAACACGCGCTACGGTCGACCTTGCCTGACGGCTGGGAATGATAGAGCCACTCCACGACACACACCTCCACCCATGCCGCGACATTCGTTCCGGCCCACACGGGGACGTGCCCGAGTTCATCGAGTCCGCGGCGCGGCGAACCGCGCCGCCGGGATATCGATCGACCGGGCGAAAACGCCTCGTGAGTCCGGTGCGAGGGCGCAGCGGCTATCGGACGTCGACACCCATCACACTGTTCTCGGGGGATAACTGCCTCTGATGCGGGCTTCGCCGGAGTGGCGATGCGATCAGCAAGTCAATTTATCTCTCCCGATCGTTCGGGCAGGAATTAGCACCTTCGTCACGCAGGACCAGGTTGCTGTGGCGTCTTCAGGCCTGTTCCCTCGGCCACTCTTGATAAACAGACCGCCTTCCGAGCAGTCAGAAGTTATAGTACCTTCCCCTTATCGGCGAAGTCAAGCTCTTCCTGAATTTCCCAGTTGGAGGATATGCACGTTCGCGATGCAAGCTGCCCGGCGCAAAGACACTATTCGACCGGCTCGAAGAAGCGATCCCAACGCGGCTGGTAATGGTGACCCGGGTCCAGCGATCCAGCGATGGCTACGACCTCTCCCACGATCTGGTGACGCTCCACCGTGCCGAAGTATCGCGAATCGCGGCTGGCGTCGCGGTTGTCGCCCAGCACGAAGTAGTCGTCCGGCCCCAGTGTCACCGGCGCAAAGGAGCGACGGGCCCGCACGCCGGGAAGAAACTGCACGGCGTGGTTGCGCCCGTCGAGATCTTCCGTGCCTGCCTGCGGAGGACCTCCCGGCCCGTTTGGAGGCAGCGTCTCCGGCGTCTGCACCGTGCAGGAAATGCGCCGGCCGTTCACGGACAAAACGTTGTCCACCATGGAAACAGTGTCGCCTGGAATGCCGACCACTCGCTTGACCAGGCGCTCGCCGGTGTCCGGAGCGAAGCAGATGACGACGTCACCCCGTTGGGGCGTTGACCAGTCCGCGATCGACCACGTGGTGAAGGGGACGCGCAGGCCGTAGGCGAGCTTGTTCACGACGATGCGGTCACCTTCCACGATCGTGGGCCGCATGGAGCCCGTGGGCACGTCATTCCAGTCCGCAACGGCGGACCGAAAGGTCCCCAGGACGATAACGACGACCAGAATGGGGCGAACCCAGCCGCGCCAGATGCCAATCATCCATTTGCGCACGATGTCTCGAACGGAGCGTTTCATAACCAGGGTTTCGTTTCCGAACGCCGGTTATTTCGGGGTTGTGGGCGGGTCCAGAAGCCGTTGAGCCCGGTCCTGCCCCTTTGGGCCATCGACATGGCCGTACCCCACGGTCACGTCGTCGATCCGGCCATTCCGATCAATCCAGATGTGGGTAGGCACGCTTTCCACGCCGTACAGGTCCCTGGCCACAGCTCCGCCGTTCAGCAGGATGGGGTAGGTGAGTCCCTTTTCGCGGGCAAACACGCGCAGCGCGGCCGGATTCTCATCCCAGGCGTTGACGGCCAACACAACGAGTCCCGCACTGGCGTGTTTTGCGTGGAGGCGTTGCAGGTCCGTGACCTCCGCCCGACAGAACCGGCAGCCCTGGGCCCAGAACGTGAGCACGACGGGACGTGAGTGGAAATCCGCAAGCGAGACACGATCTCCGTCGAGTTGTTCCAGGGCGAAGTCGGGAGCTTCGATCCCGATCAGGGGCGAGGGCGACTTGGCCGGCGGCGGAGCGAAACAGCCCGTAGCGAGCGTCCCCGCGAGGGCAACGACAACCAGCAGGCTTCGGAAGTGCTTCATGCCGGGCTCCATTCCTGCGGCACCGAGGGTCGGTGCGGCTGTAGTGACGTCAGGAGGTCCATCGGACATCCGGGAGACTGCCCTGGGGCGCGGACGTTTCGCCCTTCATGCACATGGCGGCAATCGCGTGCTCCAGCAATTCCATGGGCAGACCCACCACGTTCGAATAGCTTCCGTCCAACCGCGTGATGAAGGCGTCCGCCCGATCCTGGACGCCATAGGCGCCCGCCTTGCCCAACCAGGCCTCAGACTGGATATACGCGTTCAACTCGCCGGGTTCAAGAGACCGCATGGTCACGGCACTCACGTCGTGCGTGATAATGCGGTGACCGTTCGCGCAGTCCAGTACGGTCAGGCCGGTGATCACCTGGTGCGTCGTGCCGGCCAGCGAGCCGAGAATGCGCCGGGCGTCGTCCGCGTCCGCGGGTTTTCCGTAGACACGGCCGTGCAGCGCGACGATGGTGTCGGCCCCGAGCACCACGCCGGCAGCACGGCCGTTCGCGACGGCCGCCGCCTTGAAGTAGCTCAGGGCTTCGGCCCGCTGAACCGGCGTCGTCTCAGGCACGAGGTCGACCGGCTCCTCCAGGACGGGGGCCACGACCTCGAACAGGTACCCGGCCGCACGGAGCAACGCCGCTCGACGCGGGCTGGCCGATGCGAGAATCAGCCGGATACCGGACGGAGGTGGCTTCATCCCTGCCTGTTCTCCTTTCGCACCCCGTCCTCACGCCCTCGCATGGTTTGCCCTCCCGCGCGGCCGATCCCCTGCCGTACCCGCGCTCAATCGGCGTATGCCCGCTTGTGCTCCGCTCGACCGGTGTGAACGGTGCGAATCGTCGGGCGAACAAGTTTCTTTCGCAGTTTGCGGGCAGCCCGACGGCGGCGGTAGACGATGATCACGCGACGCGACACCAAATACCCGACGGCCGCGCTGACGACGCCGACGACCAGACATCCGACCCAGAGTTCTGCTCCAAGATTGACGATCAGCCCCGCCAGGTATTGCCAGAGCTCTGCCTCGTGCAGATGCGTCAACGCCCCGAATCCGGAGTATTCGGGCGGCACCCCCAGGATGCTCTCGAACTGGTCGGGATCGCCGCTGAAGCTGCCTGTGAGGATCCAGCGGCCGAGCCACCAGCAGGAGCCGTAGACGGGCAGGGCCGTCACCGGGTTTGTGATCCAGACAATCGGGATGGTGACCGTCTTGTTCGCCCGGATGAGGGCGGCGAGCGACAGGGCAATCAGCATCTGGAAACCAAGCAACGGCGTAAAGGCAACGAACAGCCCGACGGCCACGCCCAGCGCAATGCGATGCGGCGTATCGTCCGCATGGAGGATGCGCCGGTAGATGAGGTTGCGCCACTGCCGTCGAAGACCAGACAAACCGGGATCACCCCGAAAACGAGAGCCACGGACCCGGAGCAAGACCCATCACTCTACTGCCCAACCCCGCCCTCGTCTGCGCCGCTGCCCCGAATGTCGGCCAAATCGACCGAAAGCTGCACGGATTCAGGGGCTGCGGCCGTCGGCCGGGCACGTCCGCGCGGGGTTCGACAAGCGGAGTTGTTCGACCACCGCGCATACTACGGTGTCCACCTCCACCTGGTGCATGCACTCGTGGCCAAAGCGGCACTGATTCAACGACCGCAGGTAACAGGGTGAACACGGCACGTCCGCCTGGATGAGGCGCGCACCCGCGCCGTAGGGGCCTGTCCGGCGCGAGTTCGTGGGACCCAGGATGCACACCGTGGGCCGGCCCAGTGCGGCAGCCAGATGGGCAGGTGCTGAGTCCTGGCAAACCACGACGGCGGCCCGTTCCAGGATCGCAACCAGCTCGCGCACGCCGGTTCGGCCCGCCAGAGAAACAGGCTTAAGATTATTCTCAGCAGAGACTTGTGACGCAACCGCTGCACAGAGATCCGCCTCGTTGGGAGCGCCCAGCAACACGCTGCGCAGGCCCGACGCAGTGGCCAGTCGGCTCAGCGCCGACGCATAACGCTCGGGCAGCCAACGCTTTGTGTCCCATCGGGCGCCAGGGAGCACCGCCGCGAACGGATGGCCCAGGTCAATCCCGGCGCCGCGTAGAACGTCCGCGGCCTGATGCCGCTCGGCCTCCGTGACGGCCAGGTCAAACCGCAGGGGCACGTCGGCGAAGCCCAGCAGGCCGGCCACGCCGAAGTTCTTTTCCACCGCGTGGGCGTCGACGTCGGAAACGGGGATTTCGTGCGTGTAGAAAAGCCATGCGAACTCCCGGGCCCCGCGAAACCCCACCCGCACGGGGGCACCGGACGCGAACGTAAGAAACCCGCTTCGAAACAGCCCTTGCAGGTCGATGGCCAGGTCGAATCGGCGGGTCCGCAGGTCGGCCACAAACCCGGCGAACTCCCGGCTGATGCGCAGGCTGCGGGTGATGCGGCCGTACCGGCGCCGGTCAAACTCAATCACCTCCGACAGCTCAGGGTGGTGCCGGATGATCGGCGCGCAGGCGGTGGAGATCAACCATGCGATGTGGGCGTCGGGAAACCGCACGCGCAGGCCGTGAAGCACCGGCAGCGCATGGATCACGTCTCCCAGCGAGCTGGGTTTGATGAGAAGGATTCGCTGGTATCCGGGTGCTTCGGTCATTTCATGCAAGCCGGGCCGGGCCTGGCTCCCAGCGACCATCCGGGCGCAGCAGCTCGAACGGCCGGTAGTGGGCTTTATAGCTCATTTTGGGGCAGTCGGCGATGTAGTACCCCAGGTAGTAGTAATCCAGGTTCTGTCGGGCGGCGTACGCGATCTCCCAGAGAATGGAATACGTTCCCAGTCCGCGTTTGCGGTGCTCCGGGTCAAAGTACATGTACACCGCGCTGAGCACGTTGAGGCAGGGGTCGGCCAGGCTGACGCCGACGAGTCGCCGGCCGAGGCGATAGGTGAACTCCAGCGTCTGCACGGGCGAGTTGTAGAGGAAATCAAGGAACTCGTCTCGGCTGCCGGTCATGGTGCCGTCGTGCTGGTGGTCGAGGTAGCGCACGTACACGTAGTATTTCTCGTCGTCCGGGACGGGAGAGCCGACTTCCACGTGCAGGTCCTGGTTACGCCGCCAGACGCGTTTCATGGATCGGGACAGGCGGAACCGCGGCACAGGGATGCGGATGGGGATGCACTCGCCGCACGCCCGGCACGTCGGCCGATAGATGACGCTGCCGCTGCGGCGGAACCCGCGGTCCATGAAGGCAAGGTAGAGTGCAGCGTCCATGGCGCCGGCCTCGAACCCCTCGCTGCACGCCGTCCGGCCGGGCAGATAGGGGCAGGCGTGGTCCGGACCCACGGGCAGCGTGTGTTCGGACACGAACCGGTCCACCAGGTCCCGGGCCATGTTGATCTCGTCGGCGCTCATCGACGGCGTATGGTACCCGAGGTCGGCCCGGCGGTCAGGGTGGGCGACGTGTTTCGCGGACACTCGGGCCGGCGTATAATGCCGCCGCCCGTGGGGCAACGACGGGCGGGAGGCAGCCTTATGATGACTTGTCTGGTCGGGTTGGCACCCAAGATGATGTTCGTGGGCCTGGCGAACCTGGACATCGGCGGCTGGCTGGTCGGCCCCGAGGTGCGCGCGGCAATCGCCAATTTTCTCGCCTCATTCTGGACGGCCATTACGTCGCTCTTCCTGTCGGGTTACTTCACCGGCACGTAGGCCCGGCAGCGCGGTCGGGGCGTACATTGCGGGATAGAACGCCTTCGGGTCGGAAATGTAGCGGCAGTTTCGGATCGGGTTCTTCTGCTGGAAGACCTTGGGCTCCGGTGCGCCGGCGGGGACGAGCATGACTTGGCCGGTGCGGGGTGACCGACGTTGTGTTTCGGCCTCCTGGGTCGTTGCGGCCGGAGTCACGAAGAACCGTTGATCCAGGTTGAAGTCGAAGTAGTACAGGTACGGGATCACCCACCGCAGGTAGGAAACCGGTTTCAGGTCGGAGGACGTGCGGAGGGTTAGCCCGGGGTCGTTCCGGGCAAAGGCGGCCTGGAACTCGACCGCGTTCAGCGGCAGCCCTTCGCACTCAGGGATGACGTCCCACTGGGCGTCCGCAAAGACCCACTTCTTCTGCGGCTCCAACCAGACTTCGGCCACCAGGTGACCAGCCCCGGACGTGGCGGTTTCCACGTCCGCCCGCTTCAGGCAGAGAACACGGGACGGCATACCGAGCGCCCGCGCGCAGGCGGCGGCCACCCTGGCATATTCCACGCAGCGAAACCGCTTGCCTACCGCCGCTTCGTCGAGGATTGTCAGGGGGTCCGGCTGCGAGGGCACGTTGTCCCCGCTGTGTTCC
>CAZBFW010000182.1:0-7337 GCA_964491135.1 uncultured Phycisphaeraceae bacterium
CACCCTATCCTACACTCTTTCCCTACACGACGCTCTTCCGATCTCCAGGCCGAAGTCCGCGATCTTCAACGTCACCGCCGGCCGGGGCGAGTCCGCCCCGCCGCCGTGCGGCGCCGGGGGTTTTTCGGCGGATGCGCCGTCGTGGCCGTCCGGCCCCAGCGGGTCCGCCGTCAGCAGCAGGTTCGACGGCTTGATGTCGCGATGCACCAGGCCCGCCTGGTGCGCGGCCTCCAGCCCCGCCAGGAGCTGGCCGAACAGCATCTCGGTCAGCGCCGCCGGCAGCGGGCCGTGCCGGCGAAGCAACTCGGCCACCGACGGGCCCGGCACGTACTCCATCGCCATGAACGGCGTGTCCTCGTGCCGGCCCAACTCGTACACGCCGACGATGTTCGGATGATTCAGGCCCGCCGCCGCCCGGGCCTCCCGCTCGAACCGGGCCACGGCCTGTCGGTCGGCAAACAGCTCAGGCCGCAGCAGCTTGAGCGCCACCGTCCGCCGCAGTCGCGGGTCGTGGGCCTCCGTCACAACGCCCATGCCGCCCCGGCCGATGACTCGCCGGACCTGGTATTCCCCCAGCTTGGCCGGATAGGCCGTGTCGTCCGTGGGCTGCAGGAGCCCCGTCCGGACCAGCCGACTCAGCGCGTTGTCGTCGGGCTTGGCGATCTGTTGGAGAAACGCGAGTTCCGCCCGCAGGGCGTCGGCGAGGTCCGGATGCTGCGCGAGAAATTCCGCCTCGGGCTCCGCCTGGCCGTTTGCCTTGCGATCGAGGTACTGGTTGAGCGCTTCCCCCACGCGGCGATCGCGCGTGCTGTCCGGTGACTGATGCCCCGGTCCCATTGCTTTTCCCCATCGCCAATCGGCCGGTCCCGATACGGCGGTGCTGCTCCTGTGTCTGTATGCCTCCAAATCCGTGCGCGGTCAGCTGCTCACACTCCGGCGGTCCCGGGCGATCCTCCCTCGCCGGACACGCGTGACAGAAATCCCACGCTGGAGGCGAAGATGGATTCCGTCATGGGCCGGGCGGCCTGCGCTTGCTCTTGCTCGAGGTCCTGCAGGTTGGCCAGGCACATGGGACAGCCGACGACGTCCAGGTGAAACTGGGTGTAGCTGCGCCACGGATCGTCCAGGATGCCCAGCAGGTAGCTGCCGAGCGTGCTGCGCTTCAGGCAGGTCAGCCGGAACTCGCGCCACACCTTGGCCACCGTCACCTCAGCCCGCTCGTCGTCCATGTCGCATCGGTCCGCCTGCGCGGACTGCTCGACGAAGCTCCGCAGCCGCTGAATGGCCCGGAACTTGATGCCGGCGACCGCCTTCTGATCCATCTCGAGCAGATCGGCCGCTTCCAGGTTGCGCTTGCCCGCAAAGAACAGCAGCTCAATCACCTGCAAGTCGTCGAACGCCCCGCGGTCGCGGCACTCGTGGATAAACGTCTTCAGCGCGTCGCGCAGCACGTCGCGTCGTGTCCGCTGGGCCTCGGCCCGGACGGCGCGCCCGCTGGGAGTCTCGGCCTGGGCCGGCGCGACCCGGTCCAGCACGTCGTCCTCCGCGTCACCGGCGGGGGACGTGATGATCGGCAGCTTTCGGCGGCGGAGCAGGTCGATCAGCTTGTAGCGCAGAATCGTGAAGAGATACGTCTCCAAGCTACGCGTCGGGTCGTACCGATCGAGGGATTGAAGAAAACCCACAAACGTGTCCTGCACGACGTCTTCCGCATCGGCCAGCGTGGGCGTCTGGGCCCGGGCGAACGCCTGGAGACGTCCTTCGTAGCGGGCGATGAGCTGCCGCCAGGCGGGCTCGCTGCCGCGGCGGATCTGCTCCACCAGAAACGTGTCCGCGCCGTCCGGCACCATCGCCTCGTCATCTCCGAAGGGCAAGCACCCGGCCCGCTTCTGCGGCGCCGGCCTGCCGCCGGCCGTCTGCCCTGCACGCGTGGCGCGCCTGCAAGGCGCGATAATACGTCAACGCTCTTGGCGTTGCCACGGGAGGATTCTTCGGACACGCTGCCGGATCGGCGATGCACCGCGGCGGCGCCTGCGGCCGCGATGTTTTCAGACCCCGCGCGACGGATAGGGCGGCCTGCCGGCTTGCGCTACACGGCAGGGGCGGCATCCGGAACGTTTCCCGCGCGCAACAGCGTGGTAACCATTTGCTTCCTAACCCCTTGCGTGCGTGGGCCGAAGACGGGGCCCCCGGGGCTGTTGCGGCAGGGCAACAGCCGGGCGCATGCGGCACTTGCGGGGCCGGACGCCACCGGCGGGGGCGGTGGGCATACGATCGTATTGGACAATGTTTTACCGGGCGTGCGGAGGGAGAGACGGCTGTGGCAGGTCCTGGCACGACCGTTGCCCATGGTTCCGGCGGACGCTCGGAACCGGCAGCGCCAACCGGGCGTCCCAGGAGGTGTCACTACCGATAACCGGGTCCGCGACTCTCGGCGGCTCGGGAGGACGAGGGAAGGAAAGGGTGAATGCATGAACGAGGAAACGTTCCAGAAGAAACTGGCGGAGCTGGTTGCGGAGATCGGCACGCTGCCCACCGGGGAGCGCGAGAAGCTGCAGGCCCTGGCAGACGAGACGAAGGAGCGGCACAAACAACTGAAGCAGACCGTCTCGAACCTGCAGGAGAGCATTGATTTTCTGCGGCTGTCGATCAAGTACATGCTGTTCGACCTGGAAGCCACGCGAAGGGAAAACAACTACCTGCGCAAGATGCTGGAGGACAGCTCCGGACGGTCGGATGACAACTCGGCCGGATGACGCTGATCAGCGGGCGTGGTGGAGCCGAACCACGGCCCCCGCAGCGCGTTGTCTGGTGCCGATTTGAAACTGAGGCAGAGACCCACAGAGTCGTCGCTGGGCCGCCGGCCCGGGCAAACCACCCGGGCCGACGGCCGATTTTGTCTGGTTTCAGCGACCCGCAGCCCAAAACGGGATCGGAGCCCGGAGGAACCTGCGTCGAACTGTTGCATAATACGATAACATCTTTTCAAAAAATGAGTTACGGCTGATCTGGCTGTCAGGAGATGTGTGGGCCGGTGGGCCAACTGTCAAGATTTGTCGAAAATTTAGTTGCCAACCTTATTGACGCAGCGACCGATATGTCCAATATGTAAGAATGTGTAATGGGCGGGGTCGTGGCCAGGTGCATGTTAAGCGACCCCTCCGCCGCGAATTGCCGTGATCAGCGGACACGGCACGCCGAGCGGGTCGAAGAGGTGCTGAAGGTGTGAGGAACGGGAACATGCTCAAGACGCAATCAAGGCGGTGTGACGGGGGACGGGCGCGGTCGGCAGGCTTCACGTTGATCGAGCTGCTGGTGGTGGTGTCGATCATCGCGCTGTTGATCTCCATTCTGCTTCCGTCGCTGAAGAAGGCACGGGACCAGGCGAAGCAGGCCGCGTGCATGGCGAACCTGGGCGGGCTGGCCAAGGCCTCAGGCACGTATTCGGCCGACGACCAAACGAACGTGGTGATGCCGTGCTGCTCGGAGTTCGGCAAGATCAGCACATTGGGTTCGACTAAGACGGTCAACGCCGCCTTTGGCTGGGGGGGAAAGAGCGGGCGGGGCAGGTATGGGCCGCAGAACATGAACGAAGGACCGCTTTCGGTCTGGGGCCCGCAGCACAAGCGCGGCGCCTCCAGCCGCCCATTGAACCGCGTGATGTACAAGAACATCGCCAAGGTGCTCCCGGGGGATACGGAAGGGGCGATCAACGACCAGAATCTCGACTTTGGCATGTACAAGTGCCCGGCCGATACGGGGTACACTGCGAAAAACTGGGCGAGCTACTGGCCCGAGTCCACAAGCGGGTTCGTGAGCAGTACGCTGAGTTCCTACGACCATTTCGGCAACAGTTACGCGGGTACGGCGTTCATCGTCTACACATCGTCGGGCGGCTCGTGCATCGGCACCGTGCAGACCCTTACGCCGTTCCTGCGTCCGCTGTCGCGCATCCGGAATACGGCCAACACGGTGCTCTATCAGGAGGCGAACAGCCTGTACGCCTACAACCTGAAGGTGCCCGAGAGCAACTGGAACGATTGCGGGTATGATGATGCGCCGAACGCCAGCGTCAAGGGCTGGCACGGAAGCAACTGGATGTTCACCGCATGCTTCACGGATGGTCACGCGGCCGTGATCCGGATGCGCGGCTGCGACCAGCCGCCGGCGGACCTGGGCAGCACCTATCCGAGAGATCTCGGCGGCACCAACCTGTATGACATCTGGAAGTGTGTCCAGATCCGTGGAAACGGCTGGCAACTGGATACGCTCCCCGCGCCGCCGATCAGCATTGGCCTGACCTGCGCGGACGTTGGACTGTAGTACAGCACGGCAGCCCCTGCTCTGCATCGGGGTCCGGCCAGGGGACAGCGTCATGAGGCCGACCCGGAACGGGCCGCTCCGGCGGCCGGAAAGGATCTGAGAAGGTGAGCGCGAAAAAAGCGGGTAAAGGCAAGGGCGGTGGCGACGGCGGCAACAGCACTCTCTACATCGGCCTGGCGGTCGCAGCCGTCGTGGTGGCGGGTGGTGCGTGGTATATGATGGGTGGCGAACCGGAACAGGCTCCCAACGTTCCGCCCCCGACCGTCCAGACGAGCATGGAGAATCCCGAGGGAGATCCGGCGCCCAATGAGGGGCGGACGCCTCCGGAACGCCGACCCCTGGAGCGGACGACGCCAATCGAGCGGCCGGATCGCCCCGAGCGACAGCCGCGTGTGGCCCCGGGCGGCGGTGAGCCAGGAGCGCCGCCCCCCCGCGAGCCGGTCGTGGCCCCCCCGAAGCCGCGCGGCAAGCCTACGGGGAAGAAGTTCATGGATTGACTTGTTCGTCACACGATGATGCGTGTGGCGCCAGAACACGACGCCCCTGTCGGCCCGAATCGATGGCCGACAGGGGCGTTCTACATGGATCACCAGCGCGAAGGACGCGACGAGAAGTGTGCCCTGGCTTTCAGGTCGCTCCTCTTGGTGGCACCGCCGGCCGGGGCCGGTTGGCTGCTGCCCGATTTTGTCGAGAATCGACCCCCGATTCGGGCCTGGGCGTCTTTGGGTTTCGGAAGGCACGAGCTTCGCGGTGCCGGTCCTCGAGTGGCCGGCCGTTCTGCCGTGGGGCTGAGAGACACGCTTTCCGGGCTTTCCCCCTCCGGGGGATGGGGCTTGGTGGGTCCGCCGGGCCCGCTGCCGGGCTCGCGACCTGGAGCAACCAACCGAAAAACGCTGTCTTTTGCCCATCTGCTTTGGTAGAATGACGTTCCAGTAGCTGGGATGAATCTGCGAGGCCGATCCAAAAAAGGGGGAAGAGGTCAATGCGTGCCCGACTTCGTGTGTCTGCGCTGCCGGCTCGCTCGTACCTGGTGACGGGCTTGGTTTGTCTGGCGATCACACAGATTGCCCTCGCCACGAGGCCGGTGGAGCCGCTGCCGGCGGGGCTCTATACGTTTGACCAGGGGTCACCCACCGTCAGTGCCGGCTTGCTGAGTGCGGCAGACATCCTTCGGTTCTCGCCGATCGATCCAACCTTTCCCGTTGTCGACGTCAACGCCATGGACGCCGGACTGATGCCACTCGATGATATCGACGCCCTGTCCATCAACACGACGGGGATCGACCCGCTTGAGCCTCTCCTTCTGATCTTCTCCGTCGATCGCTTCACAGTGGGAATGGCCCCACCCGACCCGTTCCTGGTCGACCAGGGTGTGCCTTTCAACGTGCTGGACCAAGCCGCTCGAGGGCACGCCGCCGCGGACCAGTACTTGAGCACAGAGGCGTTTACGCGATCCGGAGCTCCTGTGACCCCGGCGCGGGGCGGGCGACAGGTGTTCAACAACGTTCTGATCCGCAACAATTTCGACGAGGGGGGCACCGGGCACGGAGCGCAGCCCCAGCGAGCGGCGGACATCAATACCACAGGCGTGCCTCAGGATGACGTTGATGCCGTAGCCGCCGAACAGACCCCGGGCGCGCGGACCCGGCCGCCGCTGTACCTTTCGCTGACCCCGGAATCCCCGACCGTGGTTCAGTTGGGTGTCACGGGCGCCTACATCTTCTACCTCCCCCAGCCGGGAGCACCGCTGTCGATCTTTGCGTCGGGCACGGCCCTGGGGCTGAAACCGCTCGACGACATTGATGGCCTGGTGGTGTTCGACATGAACGACAACGGGGTCTTCGACGGATCGGGTCCCACGGCGGACCATGTTCTCATTTCGTTGGCGCCTGGATCGCCGTCCTTGGGGGATATTCCCGGCGTAAGCGATCAGGGGGCAGCCGCGGACGTTTTTTCCGTACGGGCCGGAACGCCGCCGACCATCACGGTGCTGGCCCATGCCTTCCAACTGGGCCTGGGAGCGGCAAGCGACAACGTGAATGCCCTGCACTTCCTTCGCTCCAGTACGCCGATGGAGAGCGCCTTGTGGCACGGCATCCGCGAGCGCTTCCCGTGCGATTATGACTGCGACAGCGATGTGGATGACAAGGATCTCTCCAATTGGGTGCTGGAATGCCAGACTGGGCCGGACACACCGGGCACTCCCATGCCCCCGACCCTGGAATGCCTGCTGGCGTTTGACGTGACGCACGATTATCGAATCGATCTGGCCGACTTCGCCGTGTTCCAGCAACTGTTCACGGGGACAATCATCCCGTAGGCGGCAATCGCAGCAGCCGTGAAAGGCGCGGTCGCCGCGGCAGAGGCGGAGTCTCGAAAGTGGTCAGGCGGCAGAGCCGATCTCGGCCAGAATGGCCTTGAGCGTGCGGGCCAGGCTCCGGTTGAGGGTCTCGGCCAGTGGTGCGCTCTGCACGGAGACGGATCGCCATCCGGCAGTCGTGGACAGGAGAGTGTGCAGCTCTCGCAACAGTGCTTCCAGGGCCGCCCGCTGGCCCAGGCTCAGGTTCTCTTCCGTTCCGTCGCAGGCCACTCCGATGCGGACCACGTCCGACGGTTGCCCGATGGCCTGCTGGCCGAGCCATGACCCCGTGGCGTGCACGAGCCCGGTGGCCGTAATGACGAAATGGAACTGATCCGTGGAGGTGATGGCCGCCAACGCCATCGACCGGGCGCCGGTCGGCAGCGGACAGGGGGCCACGTCAATCTGGTGCCAGCGACCGAGCCCGACGCGCAGGTCGCGGCTGACGACACGTTGGGCCTGTTCTGCGGCGAGTTGGGGTACCAGGGCCTGGGCGGTCGACTGGGAAGGCTCGATCAGGATCAACAGTCCGGCGGTGATCGTCATCGCGACGACCAGAGAAGCCAGAACCCGAAACATGCGCGCACGCTGATCCATTGGTGCTTTAATCCGCCCTAAGCTACCGCGAATTGGTGGTTTAACAGCGCCTCGTTAC
>CAZBFW010000183.1:0-7312 GCA_964491135.1 uncultured Phycisphaeraceae bacterium
CGCAGGCGGGGGATGATGCAGTAGGTGCAGTTCGCGTCGCATCCGTCCTGCACTTTCAGAAATGCCCGCTGGTGGTCGGCGAAGGCGCGGATGGTGGAGTGATCCGTCCCGCCTGCATTCTTGACATCCGTTGAAAGACCGAGAATAATCGTATCGGAGTCGGACGCTTTGTCCGTCTCGGCAGACAATCGAGCATTCCGCGGTGGAGCGGCTGCTCTCATACGTACGTCATTCCCGACCGCCGATTCGTCCGTGTCGGACGAGCCGCAGGCGGCAGCAACACAGGCCGCGTCCTCCGAATGATGCCGGCGAACCCAACCCGAACGTAGCGGATCGGTCACGATGCGGCGCAGGGCCAGGCCTACGTTTCGATCGTGACCGAGAACGGCGATGACGCCGGGGATATCACGAAGGGATGCGCCGGCGGATGCGTAACACCCGACGACGACGGTCGGCACCCGTCCCTGCCGGGTGAGGCGTCGGATGGACTGGCGGCTTTTGCGGGTGGCGGTGCGCGTGACGGCGCAGGTATTGACGATGGCAAGGTCGGGATCGTCCGTGTGATCGGCGGCGCAAAAGCCGAGGGATTCGAGGGTTTCGCGGATCTGCTGGGACTCGTACTGGTTGACTTTACAGCCCAGCGTGGTTAGCCGATACTTGCCGCCCATAGGGGCTTACTGTACGCCCGGACGGTTGTGCAGACAACGTCGGGGCGGGGTCGGCCCGGAGGTGATGCCATGGCCAGCGGTCAGACGGTCTGGGGAATCGACGTCGGCAGAAGCGCCCTGAAGGCCATCCGCCTGCGAGCGCTGACGGAGGGGCTGGTGGAGGTCGTCGGCCAGACCTACGTGGAGCATGAGACGATTCTGACGGACTCGAGTGCGGATCGCGACCTGAAGATCACCCAGGCGCTTCAGAAGTTCCTCTCGCAGAACGACATATCGTCCGACCAGGTGGTGGTGAGTGTGCCGGGGCAGCACACGCTGGCCCGGTTCTCGCCGTTGCCCCCGGTGGACGCCAAGAAGATCCCGGACCTGGTGCGGTACGAAGCGGACCAGCAGATCCCGTTCGACATGGACGAGGTGATCTGGGACTACCAGACGTTCCAGGAGGAGGGGACGCCGGAGATTCAGGTGGGCATTTTCGCGATGAAGCGCGAGCTGATTCGCGACTACCTGAGCCATTTCGAGGTCGCGGGCATCGAGCCGGTCGTGGTGCAGTCGGCCCCGCTGGCGCTGTACAACGCGGCGCTGTTCGACGGGCTGGTGGGCAACGGCACGACGGTGCTGGTGAACATCGGCACGGAGAGCACGGACCTGATTCTGGCCGGCCAAGAGACGCTGTGGACGCGTTCCATTCCGATCGGCGGCAACAACTTCACGGAGGCGCTGGTCAAGGCGTTCAAGCTGTCGTTTTCGAAGGCGGAGAACCTCAAGCGTCAGGCGGCGACCAGCAAGTACGCACGGCGCATCTTCCAGGCCATGCGCCCCGTGTTTGCCGACCTGGTGCAGGAGCTTCAGCGTTCCATCGGACGATACACGTCGGCCCACCGTGACGCGCAGTTGACGAAGGTGATCGGCGTGGGCAACGCATTCAGCCTGCCCGTGCTTCAGAAGTACCTGCAGCAGAACCTGCAGCTGGACGTGGAGCACCCCAAGTCGTTTGACAAAATGCAGTTCGGCCCGGGCGTGGATGACGACGAGTTCAAGGGCCGCCTGCCGAACTTTGCGGTGGCATACGGCCTGGCCCTTCAGGGGCTGGGGCTGACCAAGATCGAGACGAACCTGTTGCCGCCGGAGATCGCGCGGCAGGTGGTGTGGCGGAAGAAGCGGCCGTTCTTCGGTGCGGCGGCGGCGTGCCTGCTGCTGGCGGCGGGGATGGTGTGGATGCGGTACTCCTGGGACAAGGGGGCGCTGGCGGACACAGGCTCGGGCAGGACGTTCGCTTCGGCACAGGATGCGGAGGACTTCACACGGGCGCCACGGACCGGGTCGCCGGCATCCTGGTCCCGGAGCATCCTGAACGCCGCGCAGAAGCTGCAGAGCGAATACAGCGAGGTTTCTCAGGGCGGCCGCTCCGAAGAGGAGAAGATCGCCCAGATGAGGGCGCTGCAGGACAACAAGGCCGTGTTGCCGCGGATTCTCCAGATCGTGCATGATGCGCTGCCGGTGCCTGACAACTCGCTGCTGGAGGCCCGTTCGCCGGAGGAATACGCCGCAGCGTTCAAGGCCCTGGGCCCCCGCGCCAACCGCGGAGTGGTGTACGTCGAGTCGCTCCAGATCGACTACATCGCGGACCTGAGCCTGCCGGATTACGAGTCGGAATTTCAGGACGTGTCTACCGCGAAACCAGAGCCGCTGCTGCCCTCCGGGTCCGGACAGGCCAAGGGCTTTCTGGTCACGATGCAGTGTCGGACGCCGAAGTCCAGGGCACCGCTGTTCATCCGCGACCACTTCCAGAATGCCCTGCGAGACGCCGGCCGCAAGCCCGGTCTGGGCTTCTACGTCAATCGCGTCGCGTTGACTGACGTGCAGGAAGTGGGCGGGCCGAAGGATTCCGGGGGAGGCGGACCTTCGCCCAAGCCCCCCAAAACGCCGTCCGGCCCGCAGTACGGACCGCCTACGTTGGGCGGACCGCCGGGGCGACCGGGCGCTGCCGGGCCGACTGGCCCGCCCGGTTTCAGCGGCCCACCCGGCTTTAGCGGTCCACCCGTACCCGGCGGTCCGACCGGTCCAAGTTTGGGCCCCAAGCCACCGGGGATCGGTACGGGCGGGTGGTCGAGTGGGCAGCAGGCTCAGGCGACGGACGTGGACCCGCTGACGGACGAGTCCATTGCGTCAGACTGGCTGTTTACGATCTCCTTTGATGTCGTGTTGGGCCCTATCCCGGACGTTTCCGGAGCGCAAGGCAACGCCGCTCCGCCGCCGGAGGAAGGCCCGGGGCCGGAGACGCCGCGGGAGTAGGCGCTCCGCAAGACCGGTCAGCGTGCCGGCGTGATCGAAGCAAGTCCCGGAGACCAGGGATATGGAAGTCATCCAGAAGCACATGTTCTTCATCCTTTGCGGGGTGATCGCGCTGGCCGGCATCGGGCTTGGCGCCTGGGGCGTCAGCAAGATGTCCGCGATCGACACGATGATGGACGACGCGGTGAGCCTGCACGGTCAACTTCAGAGCGCGACGCCCAGGAACCGCGCCGGGATCGCGGCCGAACTGGCGCGCGTGGAGCAAGTGAAGAAGAGCTATGATGAGGTGTTGAAACTGACGGACGAGCATGCCGGCCACAAGCCGCTGCTGGAGGGTTTCTTCCCGGAACCGGAGTACGCCATTCTGTTTGAGTTTCCGCGTCTGTACCGGGCCGCGCTGGACGGGCTGTACCAGCGGTTGCGGGCCGGATCGCTTCCGACGGACGCAGAAGTGCGTGACGCAGAGGAACGCATCCGTGACGAAGAACAGGCCCGGGCCAACGCCGCCTTCGGAGTGGATCCCAGCGAGGCACTGCTGCAGGGCGCCGACACCGCGATTGACGGCGAGCAGACCAGTGCGTCCGGACTGATCACTACGGAACAGGCGCGGAGGGACCCTTACGTGCGGGCGAGCATTGCCAAGGCGAGGCGCGTCTACTGCTACGCGGCACCGCCCGGCGATGAGGATTCCTCGTTCAGCATCACTCCGTCCGTGTACGATGCGGGCGGCCTGCCCCCCCTGGCCGCCGACTGCTGGGATGCCCAGGTGCAGCTCTGGATCCAGCAGGACGTGGTTGAGGCCCTCGCCCGCGTGAACGAGCGGGCGGCCAAGGACCTTCCGCCCGAGAACCAGTGGGTCGGCTACCTGCCCGTCAAGCACGTGCGAAAGATCGACGTGAACCCACGATACGTCGGCACGCAATACAACCCCGCGCAGGAAACATTCACGGGCAATACGTCCGGTCCGGAATACGAGGTTCTTTACTTTACTTTGGACCTGGTGGTGGATGCTCGCGATCTGAACGCCGTGATCGCGGAAATCTCCAACAACAGCTACACGACCCTGTATCGGCTCGTCTACCAGGCAGAGCCGCCCAACCTGGACATGGAAGGCTACATCTACGGCGCGGAGCCCGTGGTTCGCGTGGTGATGGACTTCGAGAGAATCCTCTACTCGAAGCTCTATCTGCCTCTGATGCCGGACGACGTGCTGAAGGAGCTGGGCAAACAGCGCCCGGAGCCGGAACCGGAGACGGCGCAATGACGAAGCGGCAAAACGGCCGAAGGCATGCGGCGCGAATCGCCGGCGGGAGGATCAGTCATGGCTAAGCAGGCGGTCAGCCCGGTCGAACGTCACGTGGAAAAGGCCGTACTGGGAGTCTGTGGCCTGCTGCTGCTGGCTGCGATCGCCCTGTTTCTGGTCTCGTCACCCAACAAGAAGGAGCTGGGGGCGGAGTCCGCCACGCCGGCCTCCGTATATAACGTCGTGGCGAATGAGGCCGAACGCCTGGCTCGCCGGATCGCGGATGAGTCCCCGAAGCCGGTCGATGAGAAGGAGAACCCGGTTCCGATCCTGCGGAAGTGGATGCAGAACCTGCTTTCGGCGGCCGATCTGGTTGCGGTCATGCGGCCGCCGCTGCCGCCCCTGCCGGCGGTGCCCCAGGTCGGCCCCCAGGGCCCCGCGTCGGACAAGGTTGAGCTGGCCAGCCTGCTGCCCCCCACCCAGGTGCGGGTGGCGGCATCCGGGCGAACGCTGGCCGTGATGGAGCCGCCGTTCATCCTGGGCGGCCAGAGCTACACGGACACCGGCGCCGGAACGTCGGATTTCGAAATCGCGTTCAACTGGGTGACGGTGTCCGGCGTGTTCGAGCGATCGGAACAGGAACGGCTGTGCCGCGAGGCCGGGTACCATGCCGGACGACGCGATCCGTACGTGGTGGGCGTTGACCTGCAGCGTCGGGAACGGCGTTGGGACGGCACCTACACGGAATGGCAGGACATCACGGCCTACGCGCCCATCATGGCCGCTCCGCCGCCCGAAGTCACGGTGATTGAGTCGGGCCTCATCAAGACCGTTTCGGAAGACGATCAGGCCTTGGTTTCCTACTTCGCCGATCTGATCCGCGACCCGCAGAACCAACTCGACCTGATGCGGCCTCTGTTTCCCGTTCCCTTGGCGGGAGACTTCTGGAAACTCCCGAGCTACTCGGACATCGACATTGTGACCTTGGATGACGAGTATTACCTTCTGGCCGGTGTCGCTTCCGCCAATCGATATGAGGCGCTGCTGGAGGAGCCCGCGGAGCCGACCGGGCAGCCGGACCCCAGGCAGGAGTTGGAGCGGGACATTCAACGGCTGGAGGACCAGCAGAAGCGCGGGTTCCTCACGTTGGTGGACGCCCAGACGGCGGAAGAAGAGGTCAAGGCACTGCTCAACCGGACGGACCTGAGTGCCACCCAGACCCGGCGGCTGGAGGAATTGCTGATTCGGACGCGTGAGGACGTGAAGCGTCTGCAGGCGGGTCCGCCTTCCCAGGGCCCGGCGGCGGTGCAGTCCCCGCGGCAGGTGGTCTGGGCGCACGACGCTCTGCGCAACAGCGTGGTGAGCGGCAAGACCTATCAGTACCGCATGAGATTGCGGCTCTACAACCGATACTGTGCGTTCCCGTCGCCGCTGGCCAACCCTGCCGACGCGGAGAAAGTCGTGCTGGCCACCGACTGGTCCGATCCAACCGAGCCGGTGACGATCAAACTGGATACCGAGTTCTTCCTCGCCAGTGTGTCGGGCGAACGGGTTCGGGCGGACGTGTTCAAGTGGGTGGAGGGGAACTGGGTCAAGCAGACGTTTGACGTGGCCCCTGGCGAGCCCATCGGCGGGATCAAGAGGATCCCGCTGCCCAGCGACCAGACGGTGAGGGAGCTGGTGGACTTCAACACGGGGGCCATCGTGCTGGAGGTGGACCTGCAGCGGACGTATCGCCCCTCGAAGACGGGGCCGGACGGGTGGTCCGTCGGTCCGTCAAGACCCACGGTGGCCGTCATTTATGTGGATGCCACCGGTGAGGTCCGGGAGCGGTTGCTGGACCTGGACAGAAGCAGCACCGGCTACAACGACTTCAAGCGGCTGGCTCGAGAGACGGCTGCGAAGCGTGCTCCGATTCCCAAGACTCCCCCAACCGGGCCTCCCACCGGCATTGGTGGACCGGGTGGTCCGCCGACGGGCCCCCCGGGCCGTCCACCGTATGGTCCACCGCGAGGGGGTGGTGGTCGTGATGGAGGTCGATAGCGACCCCGGCCGGTTGGGAACAGAGGTAACCTGTGGGACGGGTGTTTCCGCGATCACAGCCCTGAAACCGGGCTTGCAAGCGGCGGAATCGCCCCGTACACTGGGCGGACCGTGACGATCCGAGCAGGCGCCGGGTCGTTCCCGCAAACGAGCGAACCTGCCAACGTATCCTGCGCACGTGTGTCGCAGGCAGCGTTCCACGGGCTGCGAGGGAGCGGTCTCCTCGATCCCTGTCCGGCGGAACGTGGCAAAGGAGGACTCCCTTGACAACGTCTCGAATGCTGACCCGGGCCATTCGTGTGGCATTGCCTCTGCTTTGTCTGTGGATGGGGACTGCGGCGTTGGCCGGTCCGGCTGAGGAGGCCTTGAACAAGGGGCTCAGCCTCTTCGAAGCAGGCAAGTACCTCGAGGCCCAGCAGACCCTGCTGGAGATCGATCCGTCTACGCTGAACGAGGAAGGCCGAGCCCGCCGGGATGAGTATCTGGAGCGGCTGCAGGTGGCCCTGGCCATGGCGGACAAGGCGAACAAGGACCTGGAGGACGGGGAGAAGGCCCTGGCCGGGGGTGACCTGGATACGGCGGAGGAATACCTGCTGGGAGTGCTGGACAATGAGTACGCGCCGCAGCCCGTGCGGGCGTCGGCCGAAGGGTTGTTGCAGGAACTCGGGGACCGGAGGAAGGCGCTGGAGTCTACGCCCGCGCCGGTGCCCGCGGCACCGACGGCCGAGCCCGTCGTGGACTTGCAGCCCCCGGCACCTCAGCCGCCGGCCCCTGCCCCAACGGGGTTGGGGGGTGCGTCGGATCGCGACCGGGCGGCGAGACTGATCCGCGAAGGGTACGATGCGATGGGGAACGGGCGGACCAGCGAGGCCGCCCGCCTGTTCGAGCAGGCGCTGGAGTTGGTGCCGGGTCATCCGGACGCCGTGGACGGCCTGACCGCGGCGCGCCAGCATGAGTCCGTGGAGTCCGCATCGGCGAATCTGCTCGACAAGATGAGCGTGCGAGACCAGATTCGATGGCAGCGGACGGAAGCCGCCTTCCGCGAGATCGAGAAGGAGGTCCG
>CAZBFW010000184.1:0-7311 GCA_964491135.1 uncultured Phycisphaeraceae bacterium
ATCTCCCGACAGGCGGTGTACGACACGTTGGGCATCCTGGTCGAGAAAGGCATCCTTCGGCGTATCCAGCCCGCCGGGTCTCCGGCACGTTACGAAGATCGGGTCGGTGACAACCACCACCACATTATCTGTCGCACATGCGGAAAGATGGTCGACATCGACTGCACTATCAGCAGGGCGCCACACCTGACCGAGGACGTCCGCTCGGGGTTTCGGATTGACGAGGCAGAAGTGATTTACTGGGGCACCTGCCCGGATTGTCGCGTGGAGAGGCCGGCGGCGGAAGATTGAGCGATGACCAAACGAGATGTCGACGGCTGATCACAAGCCGTTCATTTGAACACAAGGAGAATTACCATGACGGATAACACAGTCGCAGCCAATTCCCCCAAGAACGAAGCCGTAGGTCGCCACACGGCGCGACGAAGCCGAGGGGGAGCGTCGATTGGGCTTCTTGCCCTGGTGCTCGGGATTGGGGCAGGGTCCGATGGCGGCGTCGCGTCGGCCCAATCCGCGTCTGAAAAGCAGGTGGAGACCGGCGGCAAGTGCCCCGTGACGGGCGAGCACGCCAAGTCCGTTGGACATACCCCCGCGCGGGCCATGTCGCTTCAGGACTGGTGGCCGAATCAGTTGGACCTCCAGATGCTCCATCAGAACTCGTCCCTGAGCAATCCGATGGGTGAGGAGTTCGACTATGCCGCCGAGTTCAAGAAACTCGACCTCGCCGCCTTGAAGAAAGACCTCGAAGCACTGATGACGACATCGCAGGACTGGTGGCCGGCGGACTACGGTCATTACGGGCCGCTGTTCATTCGGATGGCCTGGCACAGTGCCGGCACGTATCGCGTCTCCGACGGCCGCGGAGGCGCTTCGGATGGCACACAGCGTTTCGCGCCGCTCAACAGTTGGCCGGACAACGCCAACCTCGACAAGGCGCGTCGGTTGCTCTGGCCGATCAAGCAGAAGTACGGCCGCCAGATCTCCTGGGCAGACCTGATGGTTCTGACCGGCAACGTGGCGATCGAATCGATGGGGCTCAAGACGCTTGGGTTTGCCGGGGGCCGCGAAGACGTCTGGGAGCCGCAGACCGACGTCTACTGGGGACCCGAAACAGAGTGGCTCGGCGACAAGCGATACCAGGGTGACCGCGAGCTCGAGAATCCTCTCGCCGCCGTTCAGATGGGCCTGATCTATGTGAACCCGGAAGGCCCGAACGGCAATCCCGACCCCCTCGCCTCGGCACGGGACGTTCGCGAGACCTTTGCGCGCATGGCGATGAATGACGAGGAGACCGTTGCGCTCGTCGCGGGCGGGCACACGTTCGGCAAATGTCATGGCGCGGGGGATCCGGCACTTGTCGGCCCGGAACCCGAAGCCGCCCCGATCGAGGAGCAGAACCTCGGATGGAAGAGCCGCTTCGGAAGCGGCAAGGGCGCCGATACGATCACCAGCGGCATCGAAGGCGCCTGGAAGCCGAACCCGACCAAGTGGGACATGGGCTATCTCCAAGTGCTGTTCAAGTACGACTGGGAGCTGGTCAAGAGCCCGGCCGGCGCCCATCAGTGGCTGGCCAAGGACGTATCTGAAGAAAACATGGTGGTTGATGCGCACGACCCGTCCAAGAAGCACCGGCCGATGATGACCACGGCAGACCTGGCGCTGAAGTACGACCCGATCTACGAGCCGATTGCGCGGCGTTTCCTTGAGAACCCTGAGGAGTTCGCTGACGCGTTCGCCCGGGCGTGGTTCAAGCTGACCCACCGCGACATGGGCCCGCGATCGCGCTATCTCGGCCCGGATGTTCCGGACGAGGTCATGCTCTGGCAGGATCCCGTTCCCGAGGTCGACCACGAACTGATCGAAGACAAGGACATCGCGGCCCTCAAGAGCAAGATTCTGGACTCCGGTTTGTCTGTTTCCCAACTGGTCTCGACCGCCTGGGCTTCTGCGGCCACGTTTCGGGGCTCGGACAAGCGGGGCGGCGCCAACGGGGCCCGCATTCGCCTTGCACCGCAGAAAGACTGGGAAGTCAATCAGCCGACCGAGCTGGCAAAGGTCCTGCGCACGCTCGAGCAAATCCAACAGGACTTCAACGGCTCGCAATCCGGCGGCAAGAAGGTCTCGCTCGCCGATCTGATCGTCCTGGGCGGATGTGCGGCGGTCGAGAAAGCCGCGAAAGAGGCCGGACACGACGTTCGGGTTCCCTTCTCGCCGGGCCGCACCGACGCGTCGCAGGAAATGACCGACGTGAGCTCCTTTGCCGTACTCGAGCCGACCGCGGACGGATTCCGCAATTACCTCAAAGCGGGACACAGCCGGCCGGCGGAGGAGCTGCTCGTGGATCGGGCGCAGTTGCTCACGCTGACCGCTCCCGAAATGGCGGTGCTCGTCGGCGGCATGCGGGTTCTGAAGGCAAACTGCGCCGATTCCCAGAACGGGGTGTTCACCAAACGGCCGGAGACCCTGAGCAACGACTTCTTCGTGAACCTGTTGGACATGAGCACGGAGTGGCGGAAGTCCGACAAGATCGAGGGGGCCTTCGAGGGACGCGACCGGAAAACGGGTGAGCTTAAATGGACCGGCACGCGGGTCGATCTTGTGTTTGGCTCGCACTCCCAGCTCCGAGCCATCGCGGAAGTCTACGCCAGTGCCGACGGAGAGAAGAAGTTCGTCACCGACTTCGTGGCGGCATGGAACAAGGTGATGAATCTTGATCGTTTTGACCTGGCCCGCTGATTGCCGCGGGTGGTGACTGTTCGCCACGGATGGTCATGATCGCTGACGAACGCCGGCGAGAGCCTGGCGGCTGACGCCCGGCACGAGGATTGTGGCCTCCGACGCCTCCGGAAAGGTCGCCTCGCAAAAACCGATTACCGAAGGGGCGCTTGCGCCCCGTCGCACGGGGAAGCGTACGCGGCCGGGTCTTCGGCAAACGAGTCCCAGGAACTTTGCGCCTTGGCGTCGCCGGTTTCCTACGGCTCTTCCTGCGCTCGCGTGACCGCCTCCTTGAGCGTACGGGCGAAGCCGATGAGGTGCCGCAGCTTGTCACAGTGGGCAGAGTAGATCATCCCGCGACGCACCTCTTCGGTCAGCGCCACGCCGCCCACGACAATGGCGGCCCCGTGGGCTTGCGCCGAATCACGCAGGATCCGGTAGTCCCTCAGAAACGAATCCGTGGATGCGATCGCGGAGACGCTGAGCCAGAACAGCTTCGGCCGCTTCCGCGCGATGGCCGTGCAAAACGTGTCCACCGGGATGCCGGTGCCATGATTCTCGGCGGACCAGCCGGCTTCCCGCAGGCACAGTTCCACCATGTTCGTGGGCAACGTATAGGGATCACATTCGAGGGTGCCTCCCATCGCGTACGGAGCCCCCAGATCCAGCGTGGGCAGGAATCCCCGCAGCTCGAAGAGCACTCGCAGCGCGATCTCGCAGCCGCGCCGCTCCTGGTAGACCTCCATCCGGCCGTGCTCCCACGAGTTTCCCACCGCATGGAGTGCTTCCGCGATCACGAAGTCACAGATGTCGCAGACCGAACGGCCGGCCAGGTAAAGATCGATGGCCACCCGCCGCGCCCGCTCCTCATCCCCGTCTTCAATCGCAGCCCGAAACCCGGCGAAGCCCCGCTCGAGCGTCGTCTCTCCCCGGCCGGTCGATGCCGGTATCCCAAGCACCTCAGGCCGGACCAGCGGCATCCCACGCTCACGAAGGAACTGCATGACGCCATTGATGGGAATGCGCCGGTGGCCGCCCGCGGTGCGAATCGTTGGCAGGAACCCCTTGTCACACCATCGTTTGAGTGATGCTTCGCTCGCTCCGACGGCTCGGGCGACCTGGTTTGGGGTCAGGAGGTCTCTCATCGTCGATCCTCGATCGTTTTGAACGATTCTATGACGGTGTCCAGAAGAATGCCACATGAAAATGACGAAGATACGTTTCGTACTGTTCTTATAACCACAATACTCAACTAGAGTTACACGCCTAAAAGCCCAAAATGAACGTTTTGAACGAATTCAAACTTGACTTCCGTCGGCAAGAGTCCAATAGTCATAGTGAACGATTTGAACGAATTTGCATGGCTTGGAAGCCATGCCGGCTGGAGAGGCAGTCACGCCGGGTTCAGATCGGAAGATTCACGAGTGCGGTCATCAGCAATAGGAGAATTTCAGATGAAGCGTAGCGGAACAGTCTGGGGCGTGGCGGTGGCGGTGCTGGCAATGGGTTCGTTTGTCGCAACGGCGAACGCCGGAAACTGCGGGGCGAAGCAAGCCCAACTGGCCAAGGCGAGCAGCGACATCGTCGACACGGCCGTGGGGGCCGGGCAGTTCAAGACGCTCGTGGCGGCGGTTCAGGCGGCCGGGCTGGTCGACACTCTCAAGGGCGAGGGACCGTTCACGGTATTCGCGCCGACGGACGAGGCGTTCGCCAAGCTGCCCGAGGGCACGGTCGACGCACTGTTGAAGGATCCCAAGAAGCTTGGGGCGATCCTTAAGTACCACGTGGTGGCCGGCAAAGTGACCGCGGCGGACGTGACGAAGCTGCAGGAAGCCAAGACTCTGCTGGGCCAGACAGTGGCCATCAATACCAAAGACGGCGTGCGCATCGAGAACGCCAAGGTGACGGCCACCGACATCGAGTGCAGCAACGGCGTCATCCACGTGATCGACACCGTGCTGTTGCCCAAGGAGGACATCCTGGGTGTGGCCGGCAGCGCCGGGCAGTTCAAGACGCTGTTGACGGCCATCGAGGCTGCGGGGCTGACGGATACGCTGCGTGGCGAGGGGCCCTTCACCGTGTTCGCGCCCACGGACGAGGCCTTCGCCAAGCTGCCGGCGGGAACGCTGGACGCCTTGCTGAAGGACAAGGAAAAGCTGCGGGCGGTCCTCACCTATCACGTGGTGGCCGGGAAGGTCATGGCCGCCGACGTAGCCAAGCTGTCGGAGGCGAAGACGCTCCAGGGCAGTGCGGTGAAGATCGACACGTCATCCGGCGTGAAGGTGGATGACGCCCGAGTGGTGAAGACGGACATCTGTGCCGGTAACGGTGTCATCCATGTGATAGACGCCGTGATCACACCAAAGGACAAGCATGAGAAGTGAATTCGTGCCGCCGGCGGCCGGAAGATAGAAAGGAACCAACGATGAAAACCATAGACGTGATCGCAGCGGTGTTGGTGGTGGTGGGTGCGGTCAACTGGGGCCTGGTGGGGCTGTTCAACCTTGACCTGGTTGCCACGCTTCTGGGAGACATGACGATGCCCGCTCGACTGGTCTATGTGCTGGTCGGCCTGGCGGGCCTGTTCCAGGCGACACAATGGAAGGCGATTCAGCGTCGCTGGAAGGGAAGCCTGGCTCCTCAGCCCGCCTGAGGGATCGGTACGGAGAGAGAGTGACATTGGCCCGATGGCCGCTTCCCCCGGGGAAAGCCTCCCCGGGGGAACGGCCTTGGGAGCGGCAGGGATCGATGCAAGCGACAGGAAAGGAGCAGCATCATGAAGACGGAGAAGAGTCCAATGCAGGCGAGCACCACGGCGGAAACGCCGAAGTTCGTGGACAATCCCGCCTTGCACCGACTGAGAAGCCTGCGGCTGATCCTCGCGAATGCAGAGGATGCCCTCGCCAATACGACGGTGGACCAGTGGCGGCACCGCGAGTCGGAGCTATTCAAAGGAATGCACGCGTGTGCGTATCTTCTGCAGGGTTCGGCGACGCTGCGTCGGCGTACGGGGTATTCGCGAGCGCAACTGGCGACGCTGCACGTGGAACTCTCGGGCCGTCTGGTCAACGGGAACATCGGGCTGGTATACGACATGCTCCGTCGGTCGTCGCGCTGGTCGTTGGACGACGCAGAGCTGGTCAGTGCGGGTTTCTGGGCGCTGTTTCAGTCGGTCCGGGCATTCGATCCGTGGCGAGGGTATCGGTTCAGCACGTACGCGTGCAGCGCGATCCTGCGGTCGTTCCGCCACGTGGGCAAGCGAGAGACGAGGCAGAAGGGCCTGGTGCAGGCACTGGCGGACGCCGAGCCGTTTGCGGTGGAGATCCCGGCTCCGGAGGCCGAGAACGAGTCGCTGCTGGCCGATCGGCTGCGTCTGGCCCTCAAGCACAACTCGGCGGACCTGTCGCCGACGGAGCGCTTCGTTATCGAACGTCGGTTTCTGCAGCCGAAGGCGGCCAAGCCGGACACACTGGAATCGCTTGGCCGCATGGTGAAGCTCAGCAAGGAACGGGTTCGGCAGATCCAGCTCGAAGCCCTGGGAAAGTTGCGCGCGGCCCTGCACGCCGACCCGCTGGCCCCGACCGGCGATTGGGCGGGCGTCGAAGGAATGAACTAGAACGCGGCGCGGGCTGCGCCCGCAACCCAAGGGACCCCGGCGCGCCGGGGCAGGCTCCGGGACGGAGGGACGGAGAAAGAGCTTGCGCCAGTGCCTTCGTGGAAATCTGCGCGGGCCGAGTGGAAACCACACGTTTGTAGTCGGGAGGGGGATGGCAGCGAGGATTCGGGCACGAGGAAGCGGATGGAGAATTCGCAGGTCTCGATTGTCGATGGGAGCGCGAGTGCCGTGGCGGAGTGACGAATGCTCCCCGGTCGACCCGATGCCACGCATTGACGCCATCCTGATGGACATGCAGATGCCCATCATGGATGGATATACCGCGACGCGCCGGCTGCGAGAACGCGGCTACCGCGGTGCGATCATCGCCCTGACCGCACACGCCATGGATCACGACTGCACGAAGTGCCTGTCCGCAGGGTGTGACGACTACGCCGCCAAACCGATCAAACGGGAAGCACTGATCGAAACGATCCGACGTCATCTGGTTTCCCACACTCCCTGAAGGGCCCGCCTCCCGCGGACCGGCATCGAACGCCGAACATCCGGATTCTGGCAAAGCCGGTGTTCGCGGCGGGCGTAATCGATTCGAGCAATGCCTGGGTTGACCGACCGAGCAAATCCGCCATAGGTATGACGGTATCATGCGTGGATGGCGGGCGGAGACGCCGGCTGGATCCCCGTCGAACCCTCCGGCGACGCCCAGTACGTCGTGGACGCCCTCGACCGCCGGGTGGCCAGGAAGATCTACGGCAAAGACTCCCCGAGCGAGGAGATCACCTGTTTCTACTATGCCGCAGATCCCGGCAGCGCCGGGTTCGGCAACAACATCATCGTCGAGACCGACGTCGGCGGGACCAGCCAGGACAGCAACCAGAACGGCACGCCGGACGAATGCGAGGAAATCCCCGTGCCCTACCGGGTTGAATATGGGTACGATTATATGGGCCGCAGGGTCCGGCGGCAGTCCTTTGAATGGG
>CAZBFW010000185.1:0-6069 GCA_964491135.1 uncultured Phycisphaeraceae bacterium
TGCTTCAACATGGACATGGCCGCCTTCTTCACCAAATGGGTCGTCGATATTCGCGATGATCAGGCCGACGACGGCCGGTTCCCGGATTTTGCACCGCATCCGTACAATCCCAACGCTCTTTTCTCCGGCGTGCCCGCCTGGGGTGACGCAGGCGTCGTCGTGCCGTGGCGCATGTACGTGAATTACGGCGACAAGCGCGCTCTGGCCGATCAGTTCGAGGCCTGTCGCCGCTGGGTCGACTACATCCACGGCCACAACCCTGATTTGCTGTGGAACAACAAGCGCAACAACGACTACAGCGACTGGTTGAACGGCGACACGCTCAAGCTCGAGGGCCTGGGCTTTCCTAAGGAAGAGGCGCAGATTCCCAAGGACGTATTTGCGACCGCCTTCTTCCAGCACAGTACGGAGTTGACCGCGAAGATGGCCCGTGTCCTCGGTCGGCAGTCCGAGGCCGAGAAGTATGGCAGGCTGGCCGCCGACATCCGGCAGGCCGTCCGCTGGTACGGCGACCGCTGGGAAGCCGAAGTGCAGATTCCCCTGTCCGCTTTCGACGAGGGAGCCCGGTTGAACCGCATCTGGGCCGTCAACTTCACCCGCTTCGACGCCGCCCACCAGGAGTACTCCACCTGGTCCGGCGCCGTCGGCAACGCTTACGACCCTCTGTCCCTGGGCAACCTTGGATTATAACCCGCGTTTTGAAAAAGAGTTATGACCGTCCGCGACCGCAACCCGACCCGCGGCGCCTCCTGCACGCAGCGTGGTCGGCGCTCTTGCTTCACCGCAGAGGCGCCGTATACTTGTAGGACTCCGCCCGGGGCGGGCGGACAACCGGCAGGATTGACGCCATGAAAGACAAGATTCATCCCAAATACCAGAACTGCACCGTTCGCTGCGGCTGCGGCAGTACGTTCACCACGCGGAGCACGCTCCCGGAAATTCACGTGGAAATCTGCTCCGCCTGCCACCCGTTCTTCACCGGGCAGCAGAAGTTCGTGGACACGGCCGGCCGGGTGGAGCGGTTCCAGAAGAAGTTCGGCGGCGAGTACTTCAGGAAGCCCGAGAAGGGCAAGAAGGCCCCCGCCAAGGCTTAGCGCGGTTCCCGCATTCAGTATCCACGCCCGTGGTTTCCGATCCATCGGAAAGTGTGGGCGTGGATTCTCTTTGCACACACTCTGCGGGATCTGTGGCGCAGCCGTCAGAATCGAGAATCAACAGGCCCCATGTCCACCAGTGTTGACGACAAGCTGATCGCCAAGCTCGACGAAATCGCCGCCCGGCGCGACGCGCTCCGCGAGCAGATGGCCGACCCGGCCGTGGCCTCCAACCCGACCCGCAGCATCGCCCTGGCCAAGGAAACCGGCCGCCTGGACCGGCTGGCCGACCCGTACCGGGCATTCCGCAAGGTCCGCGACGGCCTGGACGAAGCCCGGGCCATCCTGGCCGACACCGAGCAGGACCGCGACCTCCGCGACCTCGCCGAGGCCGAACTCGACGACCTCCAGGCCCGGCACGACCGGATGCTCGAAGAGCTCAAGGAGCTGCTGGTCACCGACGACGATGCGGCCATCACCTCCGTCATCCTGGAAATCCGGGCCGGCACCGGCGGCGACGAGGCCGCCCTTTTCGCCCGCGATCTCTACGAGATGTACCTGCGTTACTGCGAGCGCAAGGGTTTCAAGGTCGAGGTGATGGACCAGTCCGGCGGCGACTTGGGCGGCCTGAAGGAAGTGATTCTCAACGTGCGCGGGCCCAACGTCTGGCGCTGCCTGGGCTATGAAGGCGGCGGACACCGCGTGCAGCGCGTGCCGGAGACGGAGGCGCAAGGCCGCATCCACACATCGGCAGCCACGGTGGCCGTTCTGCCCGAGCCGGACGAGATCAACATCCAGGTGAACTGGGAGACGGACGTGGAAGAGTTCGTCTCCCGGGCCGGCGGGCCGGGCGGGCAGAATGTCAACAAAGTCTCCTCAGCCATTCGACTCGTGCACAAGGCCACCGGCATCGCGGTGTCCATGCGCGACGAGAAGTCCCAGCACAAGAACCGGGCCAAGGCCCGCCGCATCCTGCTGACCCGCCTGTACGAAACGGAAATGCAGCAGCGGAACTCCGCCCGTGACAGCACCCGCCGGGCCATGATCGGCAGCGGCGACCGATCGCAGCGCGTGCGCACCTACAACTTCCCCCAGAACCGCTGCACCGACCACCGCATCAACCTGACTCTCTACAACCTCGACCACATCATCCAGGGCGAGCTCGACGAGCTCATCGAGGCGCTGCAAACGTACGACAAGGAACAAAGGCTCAAGAACCTGTAAAGCCGACCCGCCGCGGCAATGCGCCGGCTGCGCACCGCTCACGCGCGCGCCTTGACGGCCACATAGGCAAAGTGACTCGGTGGAAGTGGAACCTCGCCATACCGGCGCACCGTGCGGACCCGGAATCCCGTCTCGCGGAGCAACGCCTCCACCTGCGGCCGGGCCAGCAGCCGGAGTCGATGAACTTCGTCGTCGCGGCGATAGAGCCTGCCCACGCGTCGAAACGTGGTGATCCGGCGAATGAGCACATGCCGCCTGCGATCCTCTTTCACCTCCACCAGCACGGTCCAGTCCGCACCATGCATGAACCGTCGAGGCGTGGCGCCGGCCGGCTCCCGGCCCGGCGCCGCGGCGTCGAAAAGAAGTACGCCACCCGGATTCAGGGCCCTGTAGATCCGCCGCAACGTCCGCGCCAGGGCCCGCCGGTCGTTCCGCCGGTCGAAGAGGTAATTGAACACCTCGCCAACGGCCGTCGCCGCCGCGCACGAGGGCAGGTCCGCCCCGAGGAACGACCCCACACGAAACGCCGCCGCCGGGGCCCGCCGGCGCGCGAGGCGAATCATGGCAGGTGAAAGGTCGATGCCCAACGCATCGTAGCCGGCGGCGCAGACCTCCTCCGTCAGCCGACCACTGCCGCATCCCAGGTCAACCACCAATCCGGAGTGGATTCGCCTTCGCTTCAACTCGCGCAGCAACACGGCCGCCGCGCCCGCCGCCCACGACGTGAACCCGCGGTCGTGAATGTAGGCCAGATCATCGCGATACGCTTCAACCATGACGCGCCCGGCACGTTTGACGAATCGACACGCGCGGAAAACCGTTCGCAATCCGCATTTCGCTATTCGCCCTTCGCGATTCTGTCCAGCACTTGCTCCGCCGCCGTCTCCCCGCGGTGCACGCAGTCCGGCACGCCGCCGCCGGCAAACGCATTGCCCGCCACCGCCACCGGGGGCAGCGACGCCAGCAGAGCATCCACCCGGGCCACGCGGTCCAGATGACCCACCGGATACTGGGCCATCGCCCGCGGCCAGCGATGAATCGTGGTGAACCGCGGCCGGTCGCGCAGGCCGATCAGGTCGCCCAGCTCCGCCAGCACTCGCCGAACCACCTCTGTGTCATCGAGAGCGAATGCCCAGGGGTTCAACGCGCCGCCGACGAACGCGCGAATCAGCGCTTTTCCCTCCGGGGCCCGGTGAGCGAACTTCACGTGACAGAACGACGCTCCGATCATGGCCATTTTCTCGGCGGCCGGCACCACCAGGCCGAACGCATTCAGCGGATGGGCGATCGCCTCCCGTTCGAAGGCCAGGTTCACGGTCAGCGTTGAGGCGTACTCCACTTTTTCCAGGATCGCGGTCAGTTCCGGTGCCGCCTCTTTCAGCATCTGCGACAGGGCGAACGCCGGCGCCGCCAGCACGAGCCCGTCCGCCGTCATCCGCTGCCCGTCCGCCAGCACCAGCCGCCAGCCGCGGGCATCGGGATTTGGTGTCAGGGTGTTGACACTACAGCCCGTCCGGACGGATTCCGCAGGCAGCCGGCTCGCCACCGCGTCCACCAGCGAAGCCATGCCCTCACGCATGGTCACGAAGATGCTGTAGCGCGCCCCGCTGTCCGAGCGGGCCCGGTCGCCCAGCGCCTTCTGGCCGGCTCGCATCCCCAGGATCAGGCTGCGGTACTTCGCCTCCAACTCCAGAAACCGCGGCATGGTCGCCCGCAGGCTCAATTGGTCCGGATCCGAGGCGTAAATCCCGCTCACCAGCGGCTGGGCGGCCCGCTCCAGGGCCTCGCGCCCCAGGCGGCGCCGCACAAAATCGCCCAGGCTCTGATCTCCCCCACTCGGGCCGCGCGGCAGCACCAGGTCCAGCCCCATCCGCACCTTGCCGCGCCACGAAAACAGCCCGCTGAACGCGAACGGCCACATCCGCGTCGGCGCCAGCATCATGAACCCCTCCGGAATCGGATGCAGTTTCCGCCTGCGCACGATGAACGCCCGCCGGTACTTCTCGTTGGTCGGCATCACCTGGTCGGCAATGCCCATCCGGCGGCATAACGCCATCGCCCACGGCTTCTGCGTGATGAACGCATCCGGCCCTCCCTCCAGCAGAAACCCGTCCCGCCGCGTCGTCTCAATGCTGCCGCCGAGCCGATCCTGCGCTTCCAGCAGCACCACCTCGAGCGGCAGATTGCGCTCGTGACGACGCTCGATCAGCTTGTGCGCGGCCGCCAGACCGGACATGCCGCCGCCGATCACCACGATCCGCTTCGTTCTCGCGTCTTCGCTCAAGCCAAGCACATTCCTGACGCCACCAACGTCCCCGCTTTTCGCAATCTGCGCCGACGATCGCAGGAGCACTGCGCAGACGTTACGCTCTGTCGCTTCCGATCATTCCCCCGGAGGCCGGCTTCAGCCGGACGGCCAGTGCCCCCGGCTTCAGCCGGGGGAAGGCAGGCCCACTCCTCTCTCTTCCCTCTGAGCCGGCTTCCAGCCGGCTTCTTCATGCGAGTTCTTGAAGCCGACCGGTTCTTCGCCCGGCCGCGCAGAAACCGAGAGCAACCACCCTTTCGCCTCTTCCGCAAAACGCAGCTATCCGTTCGTTTCCATCTGCCGAACCAGGCCGGCCAGCAGCTCGATGAATCCCGCATGCACACCCACCGTCTCGGCCCGGACATAGGTCATCCCGCACTCCCGAGCCACGCCCGCCGCCTCGATGTCCAGATCGTAGAGCACTTCCACGTGATCGCAAACAAATCCCGGACATGCGACGATCACGCTGCGGTGCCCCCGCCCGGCCAGCTCCCGAATCACCGGGCAGACGTCCGGCTCCAGCCACGGCTCGTCCGGCCGGCCGGTCCGACTCTGATACACCACCTGCCAGTGCCGCCAACCCACCCGCTCGGCCACACGCCGGGCCGTCGCGCGAACGGCCGCAACATGATCCTGCACGCCCGGCGCCTTCAGGGGAAGGCTGTGAATGCTGAACAACAACGGCGTGACCGCGCGATCGATCCCCTCTGCGGCCCCCGCCGCCGCATTCACACGGTCCGCCACCGCTTCCGTGTAGAGCGGGTGATCGTGCCAGACCGGCACCTCCTGGAACGCGATGTCCGCAGCCGCCGCATCTTGCGCGGCTTGGGTCAGGCTCGCCTGGTATTGACTTGCGGTGAAGGCATCCCGGAACGCGCTCAGCAGAATCGTCGCGACGCCCTTCGCACGGCGGGCAACCAGTTCACGTACCGCGTCCGCCAGCCAAGGAGACCAGCACCGCATCCCCACCACAACCGGTACCGCCGGCCCTTCGACGGCCAGCCGATCCTCCAACGCACGAGCCTGCGCGCGCGTCCACTCCGTCAACGGTGATCGGCCGCCCACCGCCTCGTAATGCCCCACAACCTCGTCGATACGGTGTGGCGGAACGGGCCGACCTCCCAGCACGCTCCGGATGAACGGCCGAACCTCATCCATCGATCCCGGCCCGCCCAGAGCCATCAGCAAGACCGCGTCGATTGCCAAGTGATCTCTCCTGCCCACATGTCCTCTCACCCACCCGCACGACGAATGCCCCCACGCATCGCCGGAAGACCATCGCCCATACTACGAATGTCCAGGTTCCTTTCGTCCCGCGCAAACTGCCGCGGCAGCACTCGTGCGCCCGTCGCGTTCCCTGGCACGGTCCCCGCCGGTCGGCTTGAGCCGGGGATACGCACGCCTTCTCCTCTCTCTTCACTCAGGCCGGCTGAAGCCGACCATTCC
>CAZBFW010000185.1:6079-7285 GCA_964491135.1 uncultured Phycisphaeraceae bacterium
GACCATTCCTCATAGTAGCCGCGCGCAAACGCTCCCTCGCCTCTCTGACGCACTCTGAAGCTGACCTGCCTGTCTGTCACACCTGACAGCAAGCTCCTCGCTCTGCAAGCATCCAAGCTCTGCGCGCCCCAAGCGAATTTCCACGCCCTCGCGCGCAGTGCCTTCCTCCTGCACGCCGCCGCTTTCCCTCCCTTCTCCATCGCCCACGTTGCGGGCGATACCGGCGCCAAGCATGCGCAGCCGATCCTGTCGCCGCGCGCAGCACGGTAACAGAGAGATGGTAGTCGGTTTCGCTTCGGGTTTCAGCCGGTCAGACTGGAAATGGCCGGACGGAGGCCTTACTTCTTCTTTCCCTTGCCTTTGCCCCCCGTGCCGGCCTCCTCCGCCACCACGGACTTGTCCGTCCTGCCACCTCCCCCCGTCGTCGAGGGAACGGACAACGTGATTCCGCACTGCCCGCACCGTACCCGCTTGCCGCGGCAGGCGTCGGGCACTTGCAGAATTGCTCGGCAACGCAGGTTCGGACACAGCAGCGTAACGGGCATAGGATCGCTCTAGGGGGCCCCTTCGGCCCGCTTTCGCAGGCCGACTCCACAGCTCCGATTCACCAGTGGAGGTATCGTCACCCGGGGAAGGCGGCTTGATTTGGCGTTGGCCGAGATGGACCGAGAACAACGGGCCCAGGCGGCTCCGCACACAGGCTGCACACTGAAATCGGGTTATGCGGACTCGCGCCGACGCCGCGGACGCGTTTCGAACAGCCGGACCTGGCCGTTGACCACCTCGTCCGTGACGACCCACCGGCCGCTGTCCTTGCGCTCCGGCAGCTCGTACATCGATTCGAGCATGATCTCCTCGGTCACGGCGCGCAGGGCGCGGGCCCCCGTGTTGCGCTCCAGGGCACGCGATGCCAGGGCCTTGAGGGCGTCCTGCGTGAACTCCAGCTCGCACCCTTCAAACTCGAAGAACTTCTGATACTGCCGGATCAGGGCATCCTTCGGCTCCGTCATGATGCGGACCATGGCGTCCAGATCCAGCGGGTCCAGCGTCGCCGCCACGGGAAGGCGGCCGATCAACTCGGGAATCATCCCGAACTCAACCAGATCGTCCGGAATGACGTGCCGCAGGGCCACCCCGACGTCATCCAGGTCCGCTCCGTCCTTCGCCCTGGATGAATGGAATCCCATGATGCCGCCCAGCCGCTTG
>CAZBFW010000186.1:0-7284 GCA_964491135.1 uncultured Phycisphaeraceae bacterium
CAGGCCGTGGCCGTGAACCTGTCGTCCGATCGGCCGGTGGATGCGCCGAGAGTCTCGCCGCTGACGCTGGGGGAGATGACCGTTCGCGTCAGGCGGTACCTGCCCGACGCGGTATCCGTTCATCGCGTGGTCAACGACAATCCGCAACCCAGCCTGGCCGTGCATGTGTCCATCCGAGATGACAGCCACGAGACGTCCGGCTGGGTGTTCGACGGCATGCCGGCCCGGGCGGAGCCGATCCGCGTGAGCGTGCGGGCTGTGCCGGCCGGCGCGTCCCTGGAAGAGAGCGTTGTGGCCGCGGCGCAGTCCGTCGACCCGCGGGCGATTGCGGCCGTCATCCTCGCCGGGCCGGACGGGGCGATGCACGTGGTGTTCTCGCCCGCCGCCGGTGAGCCGGTCGGCGTACCGGTTGTGATCGGTGAGCCCGTGAACACGCCCTGGGGTTCCATCACGCTGACAGTGCTGGAGCGGCTGGACAACGCTCGCGCGGTTGACGCCCTGGAGGCCCGCGTTCCGCCGGGCGACCCGCCCCGGCCGGCGCTGGAGCTGGAGTTATCGCAGGGCGAGGCCCGCCTGGAGCTGGGCCTACGCAGGGGCGCCCGCCGCACGGTGCAACTGGGCGAGAACTTCTACGACCTGGAATACGCGCCGGAGGAACTGCCCCTGGGATTCGAATTGACGCTGGATGATTTCCGCATCCGGACCTATCCCGGCACCATGGCTCCGCGCTCGTATGAGAGTGACGTCCGCATCCGTGACCCGCAGACCGGGCAGATGCTGGGCGGCCGGGTGAGCATGAACGCACCGCTGGCGTACGGCGGGTACGACCTGTTCCAGTCCAGCTATCACGAGGACCAGAGCGGAACGTACAGCACGCTGTCCGTGGTGCATGACCCGGGGATGTGGATTGTCTTCGCCGGGTATGGGTTGGCCATCCTGGGCATGGTCGTGGTGTTGATCACCCGGATCACGGTGCATCGAAGGGGCCGGGCCCTGATGGCGGAACGAGCCGTGGAATGAGGCGCCGAATGATCATCCTGGGGCTGGTGGGCGCGGCAATGCTGCCGGTTGCCGCGGCAGTCGCCGCGGTGGACCCGCCTGCGCCGCCCGCCTCGTTGGATTTGTCCGCCATTCGGGCGATGGGTGTTCAATCGGACGGGCGCTGGCCGCCGCTGGACACCGTGGCCCGCGATGCCGTCGAGCAGGTAACCGGCACCACGAGCCACCGCGGTCACGATCCCGTCGCTCTGGTGTTGGCCTGGACGTTCGACCCGGAGCCGTGGCTCGACGCTCCCCTGTTCACCGTTGGTGATGCCGAGCTGCGCCGTTTGCTGGACCTGCAGCCGGACCGAGAAGTCTTCTCATATCGGGAGCTGGTCAGCAGCACTCGCTTCATGGAAGTGATGCGCGGGCTGCGCGGCAAATCCGGCAAGACGATGGACCCGCTCGATCGGGAGGTCTCTGACATTGGCAAGCAGATCGGCGTCCTGAGCGACGCCCTCACGGGAGAGCTCATCCGCCCGGTGCCCCATCCGACCGATCCGGACGGCGTCTGGGGGCCCGCGGGCGGCGGGCTCATGCGACGTCAGGCGGCCGGGCCCGTCGAGGCCGAATGGAACGCCGTCGGCGAGGCATTTCGCGCAGGGGATGCCGCCCGGTTTGGCCAGGCCGTGGCCGCACTGCTGCAGAAGCTGGACGGTCTGCCCGCCGCCCATCGACCCGCACCGGACGACCTCGCGATGGAGGTGCGGCTCAACCAGCTGCGACCGTACTACATCGCGTTCTGGCTGATGCTGGCGGCGGCGGTCCTGTCCATTCCGAATGTGTTCATTCGGCCCGGCCTGGTGCGGCGGGTCCTCAGTGTCCTCACCTTCCTGGCGCTGCTGGCCGGGTTCGCGTTCGTTACGTGGGGCATTGGCGTGCGCTGGCATTTGGCCGGGCGCATTCCGGCCGCCAACATGTACGAATCGATGCTGTTCCTGGCCTGGGGCGTGGGGGCGTTTGACCTGGTTGCCATCCTGGTCCTTCGGCAGCCGATCGTCTCGCTCAAGTCTGCCCTTGTGGCGACGGGCGCCCTGGCCCTGGTGAACTTCGTCGGGCTGGACTGGACCATCCGGCCCGTGATGCCGGCCCTGCTGGACACGGCCTGGATGGCGATCCACGTACCCATCATCATGGTGTCGTACTCGGTGCTGTTTGACGCGTTCGTGATGGCGCATATCCAGTTGATTGTGCTGGCGGCCGCACCGCGACGCCGAAAGCTGATCCAATCCGTCGACCAGTTGCACTACTGGTTCCTGAATATCGGGGCGCTGCTGCTTTTTGCCGGAATCACCACCGGCAGCATGTGGGGGGCGTATGCCTGGGGCCGCTACTGGGGGTGGGACCCGAAGGAAGTGTGGTCGCTCATCGCGTACGTCGCTTACCTGGCCATTCTGCACGTCCGGGCGGACCGCGACCGGATGCCCACCTGGCTCAAGGTCGGGTGTGTGCTGCTGGTGGGCGCCATGTTCCTCAAGCTGATTACGCTGTTCGCCCCGATGGCCCCGTGGCAGTGGGCCGTCATGTTCTTTGCGGCTGTGGGCCTGCTGATCTTCGTGATCGGCCGGGGCGACCCGTTAGCCACCGCCGTCAAGAGCATCCTGGGCGCCTGGCTGATCGGCATGACGTACGTCGGCGTGAACTACGTCCTGGGCACGGGCCTGCACTCGTACGGCTTCGGGACCGCCGGGACCGTCGTGTTCTGGGCCACGCTGATCGGCGGTGCCGACCTGGTGATCATCGCCGCCTGCACGGCCCTCTACCTGTCCCGCGGCGGCTGGGCTGATCTGCGAGCGGCGGCGCGAGTGTGATTGCGCGCCGCTGGAGGTCCTCGCTCGCCGGTCCTCCGGGCAAATGGCACTTTTTGCCTGCAACCGGCCGACCTGTGGGCAAGCCCCGACGGATGCCCAGTGGCTTGAGGGGATCGGCGGCATGTCCTTGACCAGCGCTTTCCAGAACGCGACCCAGGCCTTCATGCCCCGGTACCTTCGCCGGCCGTCCTCTGCTCCTGTTGTGTCAATCGCAGCGTGTCAACGACGTGTGTAGGCGGAATGTCGGTCGGCGGACTCCGGGCAAACACTGAATATCGGGTGAGGCACGCGGCGGCGTCTGCTGCAAGCTGTTGTCACTCATGTACCTGTTGAAGGGCGGCGACAACCTCGTGTGTTACGTTCCTTCCGCCCGAGAAGTTGGTGATGATGGACTCGATCGTATAGATCGGCCCCCACGGAATACCCCACCATCCGAATAGCACGGAGATAAGGGAGAAACCGAGGCCTTTGACAACAGCGCTTTCTCCAGCTCGAACAAAGTAGATGTTGCTTGGCCGCTTGAATGTCAGGATCACACAGGACAAGCAGTACTCGTAGACCACGAACTTCGCCCCTTGCTCCAGTTCACATGCAAATTGTTGCCCGTCCAGTCCTTCGATGCCGATGATCTTCACGATCACTCTCCTGCTGGTGACACTCGCCTGCCACGGTTCGCCCAGCATCCGTGTGGTAGAAGCTCTGCGTGTATGCACTGGGCACGACACAGCCTCAACCGCGTCCGCCCTCCGGGCGGCAGAATCAGAGAGGGTCTCATTCTTCCAGGGACTGAAGTCCCTGGCAACCAGCGTGCGCCCTCCGGGCGAGGAAGATGGGCACAACCTCCCGTCACTGGAACACCTCCTTCTCATCAAACTCAACGCCATGCCTGCGAAGCAGGTCGAGAAACTCCGACCGGAAGTCTTGACGCTTGTGGTGTTCTTTCTGTCGAGCGATGTAGGCCTCAACCTGTGGCACGGCGGACTTGCTGACGGTGGACCCGCCGTAACCCTCCTGCCACGAGAAACGACCGGCCGACGCGAACGTCTCGTTGATCCACTTGGATGATCTCCCCTTGATCTGCTGGAGCAACTCGGATTGCGAAAGGTCCGCGCGGTAGCGGAGCAGCAGGTGGACATGGTCGGGCATGCCGCCGGCCGCCAGGAGCGTGCAGCGCAGGTCGCGCACGATCCCGCCGATGAAGGGGTAGAGGCGCGCTTCCAGATCGGGTGTGAGCAGGCCGGCACGCTGCTTGGTACTGAATACCGTGTGGTAGAAGTTCTGCGTGTATGCACTGGGCACGACACAGCCCCAACCGCCTCCGCCCGGAGGGCGGACGAAGGCGTCGCTCGCCCTCAGGGCAGACAAAACGGGGCAGACAAAACGGGACATCTAATATTGACATCTGCGCGGGTATTCCACCACCCGCCCAACCAAACGCCCCGACGGTAAACAGTTACCCTTTCTCATTCCCCTGACCCAACTCCGACCTACTCGATCGGTCAAACGGCAAGGGGTCGTCGTCTTCGTCAGGAATCCACTTCCCCCACCTGGATCGTTTCATGTATCGGCGGGGATTTCCGTCTGGAAGCTCAAAGCGAGCCAAACGGGACATTACTCATATTGGGAGGCGATCGAGCGGGGATGGGACGGCCCAGGAGTGCCACACGATGTCTCCCCGATGGGGCTCATATCGTCTGGCGTGCACCTTTCCGCCGGCTCACGCCGCCGGCTGATCACTTCGTCCCTTCGTCCCTGTCTTCTTTTGACTTTTCGCCCGAGCATCTGCCCTCCAAACCCCGACATATCAACAATTGGTCACGGAATTTCGGTCAAGCCCGGCCACCCAGACAAACTGGGCAACCCGTTTTTCGCCGCATGAGAAGGCATAATCATCGGCGGTCATGCACCGGGAGCCGGCAAGCAACCGCGTGGTTACGCAGGCCGATGGGACGCGTGATTCCCGGCCAACGTGGATGACAAGCCACCGCCGGGGCGCCAGCCCCGGCGCACGACCCCAGGCAACCCCCGCCGGCGTCCATCCCGGAGCCTGTCCCGGCGCGCCGGGGTTGCTTCCGCTCCCAGGCGAACGCCTGATGTGTTATTGCGCAGAGGAGGCTGTCGAACAACATGACAGATCAAACCAACGAAAAGCCTGGTTCAACCACGTCCGGCCACGTTTCCCGTGCCCGCGGCGCGGCTTCACACGCCAACTCCGCCGTCACGCCGCCCCCTGCAGGAACCGGTCGATTATCGGGGGAACGTCACTCACAGAATCCACTTTCGTCGAATATTCCGCAAGCTGGCGGCGAACAGCGCGGCGCAGAACGCGGCCAGCAGGGCGAAGTCTGCCGCCAGAGGCAGGACGGCGGCCTGTCCGATGGAGCCGTGCAGGGCGTCCGCTCCGTAGGTCAGCGGCAGCACGTACGAGAGCGGACGCAGCCAGATCGGCAACTGCTCAACTGGGAAGAACAGCCCACAGAGAAACAGCATCGGGAAGCGGAAGAAGTTCGAGAACGTCTGGGCCTCAAAGACCTCGCTGACCGAGACGGCGATGAACAGGCCCAGAAACGTCGAACTGATCGCGATGAGCACGACGGCCGGGACAAGCACCGGCCAGTCTACGCCGGACAGATCGGCCAGGAAGGCCGCCAGGACGACCGGCACAAACGCGTTGGCCACCCCGAAGAGAATGGCCCCCGCAGTCTTGGCCAGCATCAGCAGTTCCAGCGAGATGGGCGCCAACAACAGCCGCTCGAACGATCGGCCCTTCTTCTCGAACGTGACCGTCACTGCCAGCAGGCTGGTCGTGCCGAACAGCACCGACACCGCCACTACGCCCGGCAACAGCGCCACAACGCTGTCCAGCCCCTGGCCGGACCGGACGAAGAACATCCCCGTCCACGCCAGCGGGAAGACCAGCCCCCAGCTCACGTTCGGCGGCTTGAGGTAATAGGCCCGCATGTCCTTGACCAGGATGTTCCAGAATGCGATCCAAGCCCTCATGCCGCGCCTCCCGCCTTTGCCTTCTCCTGCTTCATGGAGGCCGCCTCGATGCCGGTGATGCGGACGAAAACCTCTTCCAGCGAAGGTCGCACCTTGCGGGCCTCAAACACTTCCGCGCCGCGCTCTTCCAGGAACCGCACCAGCGGGCCGACCCGAACCGGCCCCGGTGACTCCACCCGGATGGCACCGTCCGCGATCGCGCGACTCTGCAGACGCGGGAACTGGACTGCCATCGCGTCGCACAGTCCGGCCGCGCCGCCCGAAACGGCAAACAGCATTACGTGGCGGCCCTCTGCCTCATGCATCAGGTTTTCCACCGTGTCGATCCGCACGATCCGCCCCTGCACGATGAACGCGATGCGCCGGCACAGCCGCTCGGCCTCCTCAATGTAGTGCGTGGTCAGAAAGATCGTCGTCCCGCCGGCGTTGAGGTCCGCGATGAGCTGGCGGATCTGACGCGCGCTGGCCACGTCCAGCCCGGTGGTCGGCTCGTCCAGGAACAGAATGGGTGGCGAATGGATGATCCCCGCCGCGATGGTGAGCTTTCGTTTCATGCCCTTGGAATACCCGGCGAACTTCCGCCTGGCCGCGTCTGCCAGGCCAAAGCGATCGAGCAGCCCACGTGCCCGCGTCTCGCGCTCGGATTTGCTCATGCCGTAGAGCGAACCACAGAAGCAGAGATTCGCGAAGCCGGTCAGCTCGGGATACAGGTTGCTCTCATCCGGCACAACGCCCATCAGGTGCTGAGCGGCCCGGGGATTCTTCGAGCAGTCAATCCCGCCGATGCGGATGGTGCCGGCGTCCGGCCGGGCCAGCCCGGTGAGCATGTTGATGGTCGTGGTTTTGCCGGCTCCGTTGGGGCCGAGAAATCCGAACAACTCCCCCTCGCAAACATCGAAATCGACGCCCGCGACGGCCTGCACGTCGCCGAATCGCTTGGCAAGCCCGCTGGTTTCAATGATAACCTTCCCGTCGGTCATGGCCGTTCTTCCCGCGTATTACCCCGCCTGCCTGCCGCAGCGACCTTGCGGAACAGCAGGCTCAGAAATCCCGCTTCCGAAGCGATGCCGGCCTCGACACGCGGTTCGGCCTCCGGCGGGTTGTCCGGGCTCCAGAACAACGTGCTCGCCGCTGCCAGCCGTTCGAACCCGGCCTCTTCGATCAGCGCCTCGATCTCGTGCACCGTCAGGAATCGAGCGTGAGCGTAGATGGAGTGCCCCGCCGCCTTCTTGCCTTCATAGTGTCTGCCCCACGGACCGTCCGCCGGAATGGCCCCGACGAGAAGCGTACCGTCGGGACGCAACACGCGCCGGCATTCCCCGATCGCCTGCCCGGGATCTGCAACGAAGCAAAGCGTCAACGATAGGAGCACGCCGTCGAACACGCCAGCCGCGAAGGGAAGCTTCTCCGCGCAGCCAACGCACGTCCG
>CAZBFW010000187.1:0-3234 GCA_964491135.1 uncultured Phycisphaeraceae bacterium
CCTTGCGATTCTTCAGGAGTTCGCTGTCCACCGCGCGTCAACCTTCCGTCTAGAGTTGTGAACCTTGCCCTTGATAGGTGGCTGGAGCGTACGAGGGCGTCGGGCCGATCCACCACCACAGCCGGGCGTGTGACATGTCATAGTGGTACACACCACCGCTACCATGGTGGTTACAGAAAATGCAGTCGCCGCGAACTGCACACGTGAGCGGGTACCTCGGCAGCAGGATGGAGGTCGTGAGGTGCGGGAGGTTGGTTCGGACACGGCGGACGGAGCCATCCATCGCCGCAAAGTTGCTGCTTCCGGCGTGCCGGGTGCTGAGCCATGTGGGTCCGGTGTAATTGTATCCGTACCGGCCCGTGTGATAAACGATTCGGCCCCCGTCGCGCCAGGGGGCGCCTTTGCGGTTCAGCGTGCTGAACATGCCGGTCTGAGTGGGGATGTCGCGGTCCGGGCCGACTTCCGCGAACAGAATGGTGTCGGCCGGCCTCTTGGGTCCGTTCCCTTCGAGGTTAAACGCTCGGGGATTGTCCAGGCCGTTTTCGCGGATGCGGTAGTTCAGTCCGTATCCGCAGGATGGCACCTGGGCATTCACTCGCGTGTTGCCGGAGTTTGCCGGGTCACGGGCCTCGAAATCGAATTTCTTTCGATACGGATCCCCATGACAGATCAGAATATTCGGGTCCTGGAGGAACTTCGGAAACAGCTTGTAGAACCAGAGGTGCTTCTTCTCGACCTTGATCGTGCGACTGGGATAGATCGCCCAATCGTACTCGCTCCAGACGTTGTGCGGCACATAACCGTTATACTCGCCCTGGTACATTGCCAGCGCTGTGGCAATGTTCTTCGCGTTCGAGCCGCACGCCGCGGCCTGCGCTTGCTCGCGAGCACTCTTCAGCGACGGCAGCAGGATGGAGATCAGTAGGGCGATGATGCTGACCACCACCAGCAGCTCGATCAGCGTAAACCCGTGCTGGCGGGCCGGACGATGGACTATCCGCGACATTGCCTTGGTCTCCGTTTCTGATGTGGCCGCGACGTGCGGCCCGTCCCAGCGGTGCCGGCAGAAGGCCGGCCAACGCGTCAAAATGGGTCGGCCTGCGAGATGGCCTATAAGTAGTATGCCTCATTTCTCGGGCCGCGCCAAGGGTCTCTTATGGGTTTTTCGGCAATCTTGGCAGGGTTTGACAAGTCGGGGTCAGGGGTCGGGGGGCGGGGGTCAGGGGGCGGGGGGGAGGATGGCGAAGCGGGTGGCCGTCGCGCGGCCGTCCGAAGCAGTGCATCGAAGCTCGAATTGGCCGGGGGGCAGGGTTAACCGGTTTGCCTGGTCGGGGGACAGCAGCCGGCCGTTCAGGAACCAGGTGAGGTCGGCGTCCCGGTTCGCACGGGGGCGGATGACCGTCTGGCCGCCGAGTGCCACAAATCTGGCACCGTCGCGGGGCGTGAGGATCCGCAGCGGGCCGCCCAGTTCGGCCGGGCGGGGCAGCGGGTCGAGCACGGCCCAGAGCCTTGGCGGATCGGGGACCATGCTGGAGCGAATGGCCGGCAGGTCAAAGAGGGCGCTCAGCAGCGGCTCGGCGGCCTGCGCCCCGACGTAGCCCGCATGTCCGGCGCCGGAAAACCGCCCGACCCAGACCCCGACAGCCACCCTGCGGTTGTGGCCGACGGCCCAGGCATCGCGACGGCGTGAGCTGGTGCCGGTCTTCCACATGAACCAGGGAATCGTTTCGGCCGGCCACGATTCCATGCCCTTGGGTCGGCGGTGTTCGGAAGAAAGGATGTCGTCGAGTGCAGCGCAGACGTCCGGCTCCAGGACGCGGGCCGGGTCGGCGGGGTCATCGAGGAAGAGCCGCGGCGCCTGGCGGAGCCCGCCGCGCCCGATGGTGGCGTAGCCGGTGACTAAGTCGAGAAGCGTCACCTCCGTCGCTCCGGTAACGACGGCCAGCCCGCCGCGGGCGAGCACGTTGTCGGGCAGTCGCACGCCGGCCGATTCGATCAGGCCGGCGCAGCGGGAGAGGCCGATGGCCTCGGCCGTGAGGATCGCGGGTACGTTCAGGGAACGCTGGAGCGCCTCGGCGGCGGGCAGCGGGCCGCGGAACGAGCGGTCGAAGTTCTCCGGCGACCAGCCGGCGCGGTCGATGGGGATGTCGTAGACGGTGGAATCCGGTGCGAGCCGGCGGCCCTGGAATGCGGCGGCGTAGATGAACGGCTTAAGGGTCGAGCCGGGGCTGCGCCGGGCGATGACGCCGTTGATCTGGCCGTCGACGGGGTCGGCGGAGTCGGCCGAACCAACCAGGGCGAGGACATCGCCCGTGGGAATGTCCATAACCAGCACGGCCACATTCGTACCGGGGGGCAATGCGGCGGCGTGGGCTTTGGCGAGTCGTTCAACGTTGTTTTGGAGAGTGGCGTGGATCGTGGTGCGGCCGCCGAGCGGGCGGCGGTGCAGCGCGAGCCAGGCGGCTTGGGGCGCGTGAATTTGGCGCGGCGCCGGCCGGAGGATGACGGGTTCGGCAACAGCCTGCTGCCACTGCGCGTGCGTGATGACGCCGGTTTCGAGCATTCGGTACAGGACCACGTTTCGGCGGGCTTTGGCGCGGTCGGGGTGACGGTCGGGCCGGTAGCGGGCGGGGGATTGGGGCAGGCCGGCCAGGAGCGCCGCTTCGGACAGGGAGAGCTCCGACGCGGGTCGGCCGAACCAGGCGAGAGACGCGGCCTGGACACCGCGGAAGTTGCGTCCGTAGGGGGCGAGGTTGAGGTACGCTTCGAGGATGTCGTCTTTGGATCGCAGGCGTTCCAGTTGGAGCGCGCGGAAGGATTCGGCGATTTTGGCGCGGAAGGAGCGTGGCCGGTCGTCCATCATGCGGCAGACCTGCATGGTGATCGTGCTCGCGCCCGATTGGATGCCGCAGGCGGCGATGTTCTGGCCGACGGCGCGGATGACGGAGATCGGATCGACGCCGGGGTGAAGGTAGAAGCGTTCATCCTCCGCGGCGATGGTAGCTTTCACGAGCCAGGGGGACATCTGGCTGAGGGGGATGGGGAATCGCCATTGCTCATCTTTGGCGACCAGGGTAAGCAGCACGCGGTCGGTGCGATCGGTGACACGCGGGCTGACCGGCCAGTTGTCGAGGCGCTCGACCGGGAACGGGAAGGCAATCCAGGCGACGGCGAAGGTGAAGATGGCGAGGGCCGCGAGGATGGCGGTCCATCTTGCCAGCTTCCTGGACCGGC
>CAZBFW010000187.1:3244-5970 GCA_964491135.1 uncultured Phycisphaeraceae bacterium
CCTCGGGCATGAAGCCACTGCCGCAGTCGAGAGATCAGTCTCATCGGCCCACCACCAGCTTTCCCGCGCCGTGGACGGAAGCGAACCCGGGATCATACATGCACGACGCCTCGATCGGCGGCACAACGAACGAACCCGCGGACACCGCGCGCAGGCTGTAGCGGAACGTGCGGGCATCACGGCCGACGGAGGTGAACAACAGCACGCGATCGTCGAGGAACTCCACCCGATCCGGCGTGTCCGCAGGCTCGTCGGACGGCTCGGTCCGGACAGAGGTGACCAGTCGCGGGTTCTCCACCTCCAGCCCGCCGGGCAGGGCATCGACGATGCAGACGTTGTCCACGGTCTGGTGGCGGTCCAGGTTCGGGGCCGCCAGTTGCACCTCGACGATGATGAGGTCACCCGCCCGCACGGCGGCCGGCTCGATGGATGTGCCGTCGCCGCTGAGCCACTTGCGGCGAACGGTGAGCTGGCGGTCGTAGGGCTTGACGGCGTCATCGGCGGCCAGGCCGGTGTAGCTGACGGAGACGTAGATCGTGCCGGTTCCCTCGGACGCAATCTGGATCGGGTGCTGCCCCCGGTCCCATGTAAGCGAGAAGGGTTCGGCGTCCGTGAACGGCATGGACACGTTGGGGCCGCTGACCGTGCCGCGGAAATCGGCCGCCTCCGCGGAGAGGGCCTGGTAGCGGGCGAGCGCCGCCAGGGCGCCGGCGGTTTCCAGCGTGTTGCCCCAGTGGCCGTCCTTGCGGGCGGTCTCCAATCGCTGCACGAGCGGCACAATCCACGGATGGCCTGTGTCCAGATCGAGCAGCACCAGCAGCAGGGCGGCCTCCTGCTGGACCTGCGACGTGATTCGACCGCCCGTGGTGGCCACGATGGATTGCTCCAACGTGTCGTCCGCGAGCACCTGTTCCGCCCGGTCACGGCGGCCGGCGTCCAGCCAGGCGGCGGCCAGATGCGCCCGGCCGGCGATGTCGAGTTGGATGGTCGGCTCGCCGAGGCGGGTCATCCAGCCTAGCTGCGGGCGGTCCCAGCCGGCCAGCACGTGGCAGATCATGGCCCGTAGACTGGCGTCGATGTTGTCGTTGCCCGTATCGTTCAAAACGGATTCGAGATACTTGCAGAGTTCCTCGGTGAATCGAGATTCAACGGTGAAGCCCCGACGCGACGCATAGAGCAGGAACTCACCGGCATAGGCGGAGGCCCAGGCATCGGCGCGGGCATCGCCCGGCCAATAGCTGAAACCGCCGGACCGGGTCTGCATGGACCAGAGCCGGAAGATGCCGGCCTGGATCAGCTCCTTTGTGACGTCCTCGGGCCTGTCCGGCGTACCGGGCGTTGGGAACAGGTCCGGCGCATACAGCAGGGCGAATAGCCGGCTGGTCGTCTGTTCCAGGCAGCCGTACGGGTAGTCGAGCAGTTGCTGCAAGGCCGGGCGAAGCTGGACGACGGGGCGGGCCCCGACGCTGACGGCCGTCCGAACTGTCTCCGCGCGGAGCGTCTCCGGCGGGGCGAGCGTAACGGGATCGCCGGGCTTGACCGTCAGGAACTGACTCACCGTGACCAGCGATGCGGCGGGGCGGACGGCCACGTCCGCCCGCGCGGTGGCGGTCAGGGCATCCCCATCTGCTGTGGCGGCGGTTACCCGGATTTGCGCTTCCGCGGCGCTGAGAGTGCCGGCGGTGGCGCAGAACCAGATCGTGGACGACCCGCCGGGCGGGACGACAACCCCCGACCGTTGCGGCTCGGTCACGGTGAGTACGCCGGCGGGGGTGGAAATCTGCACGTCCGCCGTCAGCGGATTGTCGGACGTGTTGAACAGCTTGACCGGCACGTCGAACGTGTCGCCCGGGGCCGCGAACCTCGGCCAGGCGGCTTCCACGAGGAGCGGGGCGGTGACGGTCAGGGCGTGTTCGGCGTGGCCGTAGAGATCATGGTCCGCGGCGACGCCCATAATGCGCATCTCGCCGGTGAGGTCCGGCAGCTTGAGGTCCGAGCGGGCGGTTCCGTCGGCCTCCAGCGGGACAACAGTCTGCCAGATGACGGCCGGCTCTCTGTGTCGGACGCCCACGGGACTTCGCCGCATGGCTTCTTCCGCGATGCCATCACCGCCGATGCGGGTCATGTCGGCGGGGCGGAGGTAGTCCGGCATGAGGTTGGCGAACAGGTCGGCCGACCACACGCCGGCCTCCCGCGGCGCGAGGAACCAGGCCAGCGGGTCGGGCGTCTGGTACGCGGTGGTCAGCAGAATGCCTTCGTCCACGGCCCACAGGTGGAGATGGCCGGGCTGCTGTGGGTCGACCGGGGGTGACGTGCGAGCGATGACCTGGATGGAATCGCCGGGGCGGGCCTTGACGGGGGCCTCGATCGTGATCGGCAGGCTGTGCGCGGCGTGGTCGGCGGTGAGGCGAGCGGTACCCATCGCGCGGTGGGGGAGCCATTGCGGTTCGTCGGGATTCAGTGGTCGGACAATGGTGGCTGTGACGAACCCGCCGCCGCGGATGGTCTCGGGAACCGTAAGCGGGACTTCGATGCCGTTGCTGGTCATGTCCACGACCTGCGCGTCCAGCACGCGGTCCGTCTCCAGTGTGAGCCAGAGCGTGCCAGGGAACGGGCTTCGGACCAGGACGCGGGCCTGCGAGCCGGGCGCGTACTGGTCGCAATCGAGGACGACTTCCGCGTGTTCGGGCTGGTCCAGGGCCACGGTGACGGCCGCGGCGTCATGG
>CAZBFW010000187.1:5980-7270 GCA_964491135.1 uncultured Phycisphaeraceae bacterium
CTCGTCCGTCACGTCGAGGCGGTACTGCCCGGGGGTTGGACATCGAACCACGAGGACTCCCTCGGTTGCCTGGTCGGCGGGCACGGTGCCGGTTGAGACTTCCGTGAGGTTCTCGATGGACTTGAACACCCACCGCCCATTGACCTGTTCGAGGACGGATTCGTACTCTACCCTCTGCAGCACGTATTTCAGGGGCCCGGATTCGGCAAGTTCGTCGGTGCACGCCACCTGTACGCATGAGACGGAAACATCCTGATCCACGGGCACAAGGTGCCCGGCGGGAAGCCGCAGTCCGACGTGCCTTCCGGCCGCATCGACGCGGAGATTCGCGCCTGCGGAAACGGAACGCCCGCCGGGTTCGGAGACGGTGACGGCAACCGCGGCCTCCCACAGGCCGGGCGGTGCGTCATCCGGGGGCGCGAGTTCGAGGGTCGCGTGACCCTGCTCATCCAGCGTGGCCTCTATCTCCGGGATGACCACGCGGGCACCCGCCTGCGGGTCGGCAAAGGTGTGGTCGGGGTACCGTTTGGACTGGAACGACACTCGGCGGAAGGTCCCGGCGGCAGTGACGGGGAGTGTGGCTGCCGCCTGGCCGAACAGGTATCGGGCGCGTGCCTCCACGGTGGGCGTTTGGCCGGGTGCGAACAGGGACGCCGTGGGGTTGGCGGTCACCTCCATGCGGACCGGCACGAAGGCTTCGATCAAGGCGCGGGTCTCGCCCAGCACCTCATCCGCGCCCGGCAGGGTGACGGAGAATCGATACGCCCCAAGCTGCCCGTCGGGCAGGCTCAGATACTCCGCGTGGAAGAAACCCTGCTGGTCTGGCTGTGATGCGATCGCGATTTCCTGCACGGCGCGTCCGTCCGGCCGGATGACCGTCAGGATCATGGGAAACGCGGGCGGGACCTGGCCGATGTCATCGCGGATGAGCCCGGTAATATGGACCGGGTCGCCGGGCCGGTAGACGCCGCGCTCGGTGTACAGCATCACGTCGTACGTACGCGGATACGGCCGGCCGGAATGGTCCACGTTGTCGAAGACCCAGCGTTCCCGTTCCGGCACGACGAAATTCAGGTCGTCGCCGAGTCGGGCGGTGATCAGCCACGGCTCGCCATCGGGGTGATTGTCCGGGACGGCCAGCCGGGCGACCCCATCCTGATCCGTTGTACCGGAAGCGAGCGTTTGGTTGTTGTATGACCAGGCGGTGACCTCGGCCCCGGGGACGGGCCGGGCGGTCCGAAGCGAGGTGACCCAGGCGATGACGCCGTCTCGTTCTCGTTTGGCGGTCAG
>CAZBFW010000188.1:0-7264 GCA_964491135.1 uncultured Phycisphaeraceae bacterium
GATAATGAGCGGTGACTGGAGTTCAGACGTGTGCTCTTCCGATCTGACGGCACCGAAATCGCCAACATGACCAGCCAGGACTGCAACGGCAACACCGTGCCGGACGAGTGCGAGATCGACGTGAACAGCACCGCACCCGGCGGCCCGTTCTTCTGCACGGAAGACTGCGATCCGGACTGCAACAACGACGCCATTCCGGATGACTGCCAGCTTACCCGGCCGGGCGTGTGCAACACCTTGGAAAGCATCTGCGACGATGGTGTGACGGAATGCACGTCCGACCCGGAATACCCGGCCATCAGCACCGACTGTGACGGCAACTTCGTGCCGGACGAGTGTCAGATTGCCGACGGGTCCGCGACCGATTGCGACAACAACACCGTGCCGGACTTCTGCGAGTACAACACCACCGACTGCAACGGCAACGGGATCATCGACTTCTGCGACATCCTGAGCGGCTACGCGTCTGACGGCAACGAGAACGGCATCCCGGACGTGTGCGACTACTTCAGCTTCTGCTGGATCATCTGGGACGACTTCTCCGAGGCCGAAGGCTACGCACTGGGTGCGGTGGAGGGCCAGCCGGCCGACGAGTTGGACCCGCTCATGCGGTGGTCGACCTCGGACAGCACGGCCGTGTTTAACATCGTCACCTGGGCCGACGCCTGCAACGACGAGGGCTATGCCCTGAAAATCCAGGGAACGTCCGACCCGGACCGCGTCACGTCCCCGCTGTTCGGCCTGCCCGACAACATCGACGAAGATTACAACTGGCAGGTCCTGACGTTCAGCTACATGATCTCCAACGGGACCACAAACAACGCGACCCAGGTCATGATCCATGACGACAACGGCACGCGTGTAACCGGCTTGGAGTTCGCCATCTACGACTTCGACGACACGGGAAGCAATCCGGACCCCCACCCGACCATCGTCGTCTTCGACGCGGAAGGTGGATGGGTGATCAACCCGATTCCGGAAAACCCGAAGGCGTTCACCTGGACCGCCGGCCTGTGCGACGAAATGTCCGTCTGGCTCATCAATGACAGCGGGTCCGTGAACCCGCCGTATCTCGGGTTCAGCTTCTCCGACGAGGAGACCATCTGGGTCTTCGGCGCCAGCGAAGGCGGGGAGTACATGGGCCGGTTTGAGAATACGCTGAACTGGAGCCCGACCTGGACGGCAGGGACCCCCGGCCAGATCCACGACTTCTACCTGGACAACGTTCAGCTCTGCGTGATCGGTCCGGATGCCCCCTTCAGTGACTGTAACGGCAACGGCGTTGCGGATGAGATGGACATTGCCCAGGGCGGCGCCGACTGCAACAACAACGGCATCCTCGACGCCTGCGACGTTCTACAGGGTCTGATCGACTGCGACCTGAACGACGTCCTGGACGTGTGCGACATCGCCGCCAACGGCGCCCTGGACGGGAACGCCAACGGCACCCTGGACTTCTGCGAGCCGTCCGTCGCGTACGCCTCCACCATCGGCTTCGAGACGATCGAAGGCTTTGTGGTGAATGAGTCCATCATCGGCCAGCTCGGCTGGTGGGGCGGCACGTTCGGCCCCACGGCGGCAGACCTCAACATCGTGTTGCAGGGCGGCAGCCAGCAGGTGAAGTTCGATCCGAACGCACCGGGCAGCCACGCCTCCGTCTTCGGCTCGCCTCTGTACGTCGGCGAGGAACCGGACGTCATGCAGTGGAACTTCCAGGTCACATTCGGCTCGGGCACCAACTACGACGGCGAGCCGTTGTGGGTGGACCTCACCGACTTCTATGACTCGTTCTACGGCGGAGAGGCTCCCAGCCCGGACTTCACGCTCGACCGCCCCACGACCGGAATCATCTTCACCCGCACGGGCGAGGAGCCGTCCTTCGTGTACAGCGTCTACACCTACGATGCGACGGGCGGAACGTTCGATACCGGCCTGACCTGGGCCTTCAACCAGACGATCAAGTTCAAGGTGAAAATCGAGAACACCCGCAAGCACGTGGTGATCACCAAGGTCGGTACCGGTTCGTACACGGTGGACTGGGCGAGCGGTTCGCCGCTCCAGAGCGGCCAGCGGCACGTGCGACACATCGACTTCGTGTCCAACCCGCCGACCATCGAGACGCTCATCGACCGGGTGTACCGCAAGGACGGTCCGGACTGCGACTATGACGGCGTCATTGACAGCTACGCCATCAGCGTCGGCCTGGTCGCCGACCTGAACGCGGACGGCATCCCCGACCGCTGCCAGGACTGCGACGCGGACTGCGCCTGGATCAGCGGCAAGCCGTCGCTGGGACCGACCAACACGGCCTGCCTCGACCCGCGCGAGATCGCTCTCGGCACGTCGGCGGACGCCAACCTCAACGGCATCCCGGACGTGTGCGACATCGACATCGCGGGCGTCCTGCCGTACATCGGCTGGAATACGCATACGCAGAACATCGGCGGCAACGACCTGGACTGCGAAGCCGTGTTCCACGAAGTCGGGTTTGACCCGCAAGAGGAATGCTACGTCACCCGCCGGGGCGGCGGCGGCTGGTCAGACTGCGACAACTTCGGCGCCGGCAACGGCGTGCTCGACTCCATCGACGTCTGCGGCGCCTCCCCGGATCCGGAGTGCGTTGCCAACACGCTCGATGACTGCAACGAGAACGGCTTTGCCGACGGCTGCGACATCGTGTCCGCCGGGAAGGTCGGCGCCGTGTACGCCCTGGACCAGGACGGAGACGGCAAGCTCGACAGTTGCGCGGACTGCAACGGCAACGGCATCGCGGACTACGAAGACATCAACGTGAGCTTCCTGTCCACCGATGTCATCATCAACGCGACCGGGGCGGCCGGCTCCGACGGCATCCCGGACGAGTGCTGTGTCGAGTACTGCGGCATCTCCGACCTGAACTGCGACCTGAACGCGGACCTGCTGGACTACGCGTTCCTGCAGAACTGCTCCGGGCCGGTCGCGGGCGGCGGACCGCTCTGCGGCTGTGCCGACATGGACGGAGACGGCGACGTTGATGCAGACGACGTCGTGCTGCTGTCCTTCTTCCTCTACGGCCCGCTATAAGCCGTATCGGAAGCACCGACGGCCCCGGCCGCCGGTGAAACCATGACGCGATCCCGCCGGGGTCGCCGGGCAACCCGCCCGGCGACCCCGTCCCCTTCAGGGCCCAAGCCAGGGCCGTTGAACGCGACGGGTTCCCGCGGTAGTTTGAAGTGGAGGTAAACGGCGGGCCGGGCGAAGGGCGTCCGGCTCGCAGTGCCATCAACACGGCTGTAACCAAAGGGGTGCCCTCATGATCGAACGAATGCGATGGGGATTGGCCGTCGTTCTGGCTGGCGCTGCCGGATGCGGGGCGGTGCAGAACATCATCTCCAGCGGGAGCCAGACGACGATCCGACTGGTCAATGCGGCGGACTATCCCGTGGACGTGGAACTCTACTACGGCGACACGCAGGAAACGGTGGCGGCGGTCCTGCAGGAGACGGGGACCCAGGTGATGCGGCGACTTGCCGCCGGTGAGGAAGCATCCATCTCCCGCAAATGCGATGCCCTCCAGGCCGTCATGATCGAAGAGGCGGACATGGACGTCGCCGTCGGACTGGGGCCCAACGACAATACCGGCGTCTTTCGCGACGGCAGCGACTTCAACTGTGGCGACACCATCGTGTTCACATTCACGAACATGGGTGTGACGGAGCTGAACATCACCGTGAGCGTGGAATGACGCGGCGAGGACGACCCTGGGCGGTCCGGGTGCATTGGGAGCCCCACCCGCGGCCCGAATCGGAATGCCCCTGCTCATGATGCGGATTCTCGTCAACGCCGGACCGACCCGGGAGCACATCGACACGGTGCGCTACATCTCCAACGCCTCCAGCGGACGCATGGGATATGCCATCGCGGCCCGGGCCGCGGAACTGGGCCACACCGTGACGCTGGTCGCGGGCCCGGTCGGTCTGGCCCCGCCCCGGGGCGTGCACCACATCGAGGTCGTGTCCGCCGCAGAAATGTTCGATGCCTGCGTGCGGGCCTTTGCCGACTGCGACGCCGCCGTGCTCACCGCCGCCGTCTGTGACTACCGGCCGGCCGTCCGCCACGAACAGAAGCTGAAGAAACAGGCGGTTCCCCTCACGCTGGCCCTGGAGCCCACGCCGGACATCGCGGCCCATCTCGGCGCCGCCAAGGGATCCCGCGTGGTTGTCGCCTTCGCCCTGGAAGACCACGATGCCCAGGCACATGCGGAGAGGAAACTCCGGGAAAAACAAGCCGATGCCATCATCCTGAATTCCCCGGACAATATCGGCGGGGACCACGCCGGCATCTCCATTCTCACCGCGGACGGACAGTGGTCGCCAACCATCGAGGGCACCAAGGATGAGGTCGCGGCCGAAATCCTTCGCCTGGTCGGCCAACTCTGCCGACGAACCTGATCTGACCCCGTCCCAAAGAGCGCTACCTGTCCGTCTCAGCGTCCATCCAATCGCGCGCACCATCGCGGGTTCGTTGCGCCGCGGGTGAATCTGGGCGAAATGGGTAACTGTTAAGGGTGGCAAGGGAGCGAAAACCTCTCCGCCACTCACAAGCGGGTTTGACACGCGCGCGCTGCCAGATAGACTGAGTCTACCGCGAGGCTGCGTTCCTAAGCCGACGCCACGGGGTTCGAAGATGACGTCGAGTGCCCGTCGGCCCAAGACACCTTCACGATGGCCGGGCCATGCCGCGGTGATCCCGAAAGAGTCGTTCGTTCACGAAGCAGATACGTGTTGTGGGTGGGGGGAGGCGGTCAGGTGAGTCGGCGTCCGTGCGAGTGCGGGCGATGGGGCGACTGCGCCCGGTGGGCAGTGGGCGGTGAATCGCTGGGGGACGAACCGGGGCGTGGCGCCGCGGGGGCGTCCATCGCCGTGTCACGGCTCGACGGACGCTCATCGTGCCTTGTCAAACCACCTGTGAGACGGATGAACGGGTGGCCCCACGGCGTACGTTGCATCCGGCGCTTCGACAGGCCGCACCCCACGGCCCGGGTTGATTCGGCGGCTGGGCACGGAGGAACCAGGGTACGCTGATGAAGGTCCTGATGTTTGGGTGGGAGTTCCCCCCGTTCATCTCGGGCGGCCTCGGCACAGCCTGCTACGGGCTGACCAAGGCCATGACCGCGCTGGGGGCGGAGGTCATCTTCGTCCTGCCACACGCGGTGGAGGCCTCCCACAGCTCCCACGTCACCCTTCTGACGCCAGAGGGCCCGGTTGTTCCCGAGAAAGCCGAGTCCACCCAGCCCATCCGCATCCTCGCCGAGCCGCCGAACAGCGCCTATGCCCGCCCCGCCGAGCAGAAGGAACCGGCCGCGCAGGCCCGGCGAGTGCGCCGCGCGCCCAGCTCCGTCAAGCCCGGTTCCGTCATGCGAAGCCACTACGGCGGCGACCTGTTCCACGAGGTGGACCGCTACGCTGCGATGGCCTGCGAAATCATCGAGGGCTACGACTTCGACGTGATCCACGCCCACGACTGGCTGACCTACAGGGCCGGCCAGGTGGTCGCCGCCCGTTCCGGCCGGCCGCTCATCGTCCACGTGCACTCCACCGAGTTTGACCGTAGCGGCGAGCACGTGAACCAGCGCATCTACGACATCGAGCGCGAGGGCATGGAGAAGGCGAACCACGTCATCGCGGTCAGCCGACTCACCAAAGACATCATCGTCCGCCGGTATGACATCCCGCCCGAGAAGGTCACCGTGGTGTACAACGCGATTGACACCAACGGCTGCCCGCCGCCGGATGAACCGGTCCGCCTGTTCGGGACCGAGCGGGTCGTGTTGTTCATGGGCCGCATCACCATGCAGAAGGGGCCGGAGTACTTCGTGGCCGCAGCCCGGCGCGTGCTGGAACGCATGCCCGACGTCCGCTTCGTCATCGCCGGCAGTGGCGACCTGGCGGGCCGAATCGTGGAAATGGTGGCTCGCGAGGGCCTGGGCCGCAGGATCGTCTTCACCGGGTTCCTGCGGGGCCCCGACGTGGAGCGAGTCTTCCGCGCGGCGGACCTGTTTGTCATGCCGTCCGTGTCGGAACCGTTCGGCCTGGTGCCGCTGGAGGCCCTGGCCCACGGCGTGCCCGTCATCATCTCCAAGCAGTCCGGAGTGGCCGAGATTCTCCACAGCGCTCTGAAGGTGGACTTCTGGGATACCTACCGGCTGGCGGACCTGATTCTGGCCGTGCTGCAACGCCCGGGCTTGCACGCCTTTCTGCGGCGCCAGGGCATGATTGAACTTTCCCACCTGCGCTGGGAGAATTCCGCCCGGGACTGCCTAGCCCTGTACGATCGACTCGTGCGGGCCGCAAGCGGGCCGTAACGCAAACACCGGCCGCAGGGTCGGGCCCCGCGGGCTGTGCTGGATGCTCCCTGCCGCAAGCTGGAGGCGCGATGGCAACGGTTTGTTTCTATTTTCAGGTTCACCAGCCGTTCCGGCTGCGGCGATACACCATTTTCGATCGCGGCGGGCAGCCCTTTGACGACGATCGCAACGCGGCGGTGTGCCGCAAGGTGGCGGACAAGTGCTACCGGCCAGCCGGCCGCCTGATGCTAGAGTTGATCGAGCGGCTGAAGGGACGCTTCCGGATTTCGTATTGCCTCAGCGGCGTCGTGATCGAGCAGTTCGAGCGATACTGCCCGGACGTGCTCGACACGTTCCGCGCCCTGGCCCGAACCGGCTGCGTCGAGTTCCTCACCGAGACGTATTATCACTCGCTGTCCTTCCTCTATTCTCGACAGGAGTTCGTGGAGCAGGTGCAGGCCCACCGGCGGCGAATTCGCGACCTGTTTGACCAGGAGCCCGTCGTCTTCCGCAACACGGAGCTGGTGTACAGCAACGACGTGGCCCACCTGGCGGCCCAGATGGGCTTTCGGGCCGTGCTGTGCGAGGGGCTCGATGCCGTGCTGGGCTCGCGCTCACCAGCCTTCACTTACGCCCCGCCCCATTGCCCGGGACTCACGCTGCTGCTCAAGAACTACCGCCTCAGCGACGACATCGCCTTCCGCTTCGGCAATCGCGACTGGCCCGAGTGGCCCATGGATGCGGGCAAGTTTGCCGCCTGGGTCAGCGCGACCAACGGCCACGGACACCTGGTCAACCTGTTCATGGACTACGAGACCCTGGGTGAGCACCAGTGGGCGGATACAGGCATTTTCGACTTTCTGCGGGCCCTGCCCGACGCCGTGCTGGCCTACCCCGAGAACGATTTCGCGACGGTTTCGGAGGCGGTGGATCGCCACC
>CAZBFW010000189.1:0-7260 GCA_964491135.1 uncultured Phycisphaeraceae bacterium
CACCCTATCCTACACTCTTTCCCTACACGACGCTCTTCCGATCTCGTCGCTCGGGTTGTCGCCGCCGCCGGCGCCTTGTAGAATCTCTGGGGCCCGCGGGCCACGGTCCGGCGGGCCGAGGCCGCCCGCGTGGCGTGCATTGACGGCCGGGTCCCATGCAGTGGATGCCGGAGATAACGGGTCAGGCTGGAGACAGAGCAGCCCACCTTCGTCGTTCAGGTGCCGTGGACAAACCTGGCCGTCAATGCCCGCCATGGGGCGGCCGATGCCGCACTTTGGCGCGGGTCGCGGGCGGCGGACGAACCGGCCGGGGCAACGGGTGGAGCACGCATGGCATACACGGTTCTGGCAAGGAAATACCGCAGCCGAGGGTTTGACGAGATCGTCGGACAGGATGCGGTGGCCACCACGTTGAAGAACGCGGTGGCGTCAGGCCGGATTCACCATGGATACCTCTTCACGGGCACGCGGGGCGTGGGGAAGACCTCCATGGCCCGCATTCTGGCCAAGGCCCTCAACTGCCTGAAGGCCGATGCGCCCACTGCCCAGCCGTGCTGTGAATGTGAGGCCTGCCGACTCATCGCCGAGGGCGAAGACATCGACGTGGTCGAGATCGACGCGGCCAGCAACACCGGGGTGGACAACATCCGCGACCTGCGCAGCAACGCCGTATACCGGCCTGCCCGCTCCCGTTTCAAAATCTACATCATCGACGAAGTCCATATGCTCAGCACGGGCGCGTTCAACGCCTTGCTCAAGACGCTGGAAGAGCCGCCGGCACACGTGAAGTTCATCCTGGCCACCACGGAGGCCCACCGCGTTCCGGCCACGATCCAGAGCCGGTGCCAGCGGTTTGACTTCCGCAGCATTCCCGTGGGCGCCATCTGCGACCGCCTGTGGGAGATCCTGCGGGCCGAATCGATCGAGGCGGACGAGGCGGTGGTGCGACGAGTGGCCCGGCTGGCGTCCGGCTCGATGCGGGACGCGCTGTCGTTGCTGGATCAGCTCATGGCGTTCGGCGGGTCGCGGCTGTCGGCCGAGATCATGGACGAGGTGCTGCCCGCTCCGCACGATGAGTTGGTTTTTCAGACCGTGCAATGCATCGCCGCCGGGGATGCGGCGGGGGCGCGGGTGGGGGTGGACCGGTGCTTCGCGACGGGCCACACGGCTGAGCGGGTTTGCGACACGCTGATCGAACACCTGCGGACCCTCATGCTGCTTCGCGTCTGCGGCCCGCAGACCGATCTGGTTGACGTGCCGGCCCAGGTTCGCGAGCAGCTCATCGAGCAGTCGCGCGGGTTCGGCGCGGCAACCTACGTATACATGATCAGCCTCTGCGAGGAGGTGCGGCGGGCGGTCAAGGGCAGCCGGTCGGGCCGGGCCCTGCTCGACGCTGCCGTGGTCCGCCTGGCCCATGCCCGCGACTTCTCCGACGTGCAGACGCTGCTGGATCGCCTGGAGGGTCACGCCGGGGAGGCGGCACCGCAAGCCTCAAAAAAAAAAGAACCTCCCCCTGATCGGCCGGTGAACGCCGGTTCCGTCGCCGGGGGGACGAGCGTGCCGAGACCCCCGACGGCGGTTTCAAACGCGGCCGCTCCCCAGAGTCGGCCCGAACCCGTGCCGGCGGCGCCGCAGTCGCTGCGGGCGGGCGTGGCCACGGCGGAGAAGGAGCGAGTTATGGCCAGCCCGCTCGTTCGGCGAGCTTTGACTCTGACGAACGGGTCCCTGATTGGAGTTCGCCCTGTCCGCGTGCCGATCGTGGAGATGGCGGGAGGTGATGTCCAGCCCTCGCACGAAATGGACGAAGGACTCGTGGAGAGTTCGGAATCACTTCTGGAGTGAGCGGCCGGCGAAGACCGGCTTGGGCGAGGTCGGCCGGAACGAATCGCGTTGGCAGTCACGGGAGATCGAAATGCTGGGCGGCTTGGGCAACATGATGGGCATGCTGAAACAGGCGAAGGAATTCCAGGAGAAGCTCACGCAGGTGCGTGCGGAACTGGAATCCCGCCGGTACACCTCGGACGCCGGCGGCGGCGCGGTGATCGTGACCGTGGACGGCAAAGGCTCGGTGATTCGGGTGAAGATTGAGCCGACCGCGACGGGCGACGTGGAGCTGCTGGAGGACCTGGTGAAAGCGGCCGTTTGCGCGGCCGTCACCAAAGCGCAGAGCGCGATGCAGCAGGAGATGCAGCAGCTCACGGGCGGGCTGAACATCCCGGGCCTGACGGATATGCTGGGTGGCTGATGACTCCCCGGGTCGGGGGCGGCCGCCGGCGGTACGCGGACGATGAGTTCCAGCCGAATCGAATCCTTGGAGCGGCTCAAGCAGGAGTTCCAGAAGCTGCCGGGCATCGGCCCGCGCAGCGCGGAACGGCTGGCCTTCCACGTGCTGCGCGCGACGAAGGAAGAGGCGTCGGCGCTGGCCGACGCGGTCATGGCGGTCAAGCGCAACGTAAGTCACTGTCGCATCTGCTTCAATCTCACGGAAACCGACCCGTGCTCCATCTGCCGAGATCCCCAGCGTGACGCAGGCGAGATCTGGGTGGTGGAGCAGCCCCGGGACGTGGCGGCTCTGGAGGCCACGGGGTTGATTCGGGGCGTCTATCACGTTCTAATGGGCCACATCGCGGCGCTGGAGGGCGTGGGGCCGGGTGATCTGACCATTGACGCTCTCGTCCAGCGCGTCAGGTCGTCCCACGTGCGCGAAGTGGTTCTGGCCACCAATCCGACGTTCGAGGGGGACGGGACAGCCTTGCACATTGAGAGTGTCCTCGCCGACACCGGCGTAATGCTCACGCGACCGGCTCGCGGGCTGGCCGTCGGCTCGCAACTGGAGTATGCCACGGCGGCCATGCTCGAGTCTGCGATCCGCGGTCGGACCTCATTTCGCGAACCGCCTGATCCTTCGTAGCCATTTGGGGGACATCGGCCGCACATGCGGACCCGAAAGCGGGCCTCCGAGCGTTCTCGTCCCGCGGGTATGTGGTATAATAACATACGGTGGGGACGGGCCGCGTGCCGATGACTCCGCCGGGCGGCGATCCCTGAGTGGGCGCCCCGGCGCGATTCGACGTGACCGGTAAGCCAGGAGTGTCGGGTGTCTCAGTCACTTTCTCAAGTGATGGGTCAGTATATGCGGATGGAGCAGCGGCTCACTCCGCAACTGATCCAGTCCATGGACATCCTTCAGCTCAACATCATGGCCCTGGAGAACCGGGTCGCCGAAGAACTCGAGAAGAACATCGCCCTGGAGCGCGAGGAACTGGAGCAGGAGGCCCCCGCCAAGCGACGCGAGGAACCGGACAATCGCGGCGCGGCGGACACGTCCGAGGCCGCGAGCTTCAACCGCCTGGACGGGTTCTCCCGCGAGTACGATCTGGACGCGGTGGACGCGCCCTATACGCCGCGCCGGGCCCCGGTGGACGGCGACCGCGATCCCAAGATGGAGGCCATGGCCAACACGGCCAGCCGACCGGCCGGGCTGGACGAGTACCTGCTGTCGCAATGGCGCGTGCTCGAACTGGACGAGGAGACGCGGCGCGCGGGCGAAGCGATTATCTACCACCTCGAGGAGGACGGATACCTCAAGGTCTGGCTGGAGGAGGTGGCCGACTCGGTCCGGCCTTCCCTGGCCCTGGATGTCCTGGAGCGGGCGCTGGCGCTGGTGCAGCGGCTGGACCCGGTCGGCATCGCCGCCCGCGATTACCAGGAGTGCCTGCTGCTGCAACTGGAGGCGATGCCCGGTGACAACCGAATCGAACGCGAGCTGATCCAGAACCACCTGGCCGACATTGAGAAGAATCGTTACCCGGCCATCGCCAAGGCCACGGGGTACTCCGTCGGTGAGATCCAGGAGGCCGTCAAGGCGATCACCTCCACGCTGGTGCTGCACCCGGGGTATCTGGTCGTGGATCGCGCGGTCCCTCGCATCCAGCCGGACGTGCTGGTGGATTACTCCGAGCGGAACGGGGAGCTGGAGGTGCGGCTGGCCGACGGGAACAGTCCCCGGCTGCGGGTCTCCAGGAAATACGTGGACATGCTCAAGGCGAAGGAGAACGGCAAGGACGTCCGCGACTTCGTCCGCAAGCACGTGGAGGCGGCCAACGCCCTGATTGACGCGATTCGGTACCGGCGCGGCCGGCTGCTGGCGGTGGCCGAGGCCATCGTTGAGCGGCAGCATGACTTCTTTGAGGTCGGGCCGCAGGGCCTGAAGGTGCTGCGGATGAGCGAGCTGGCCGAGCGGCTGAGCTGCGACCCGTCCACCATCAGCCGGACCGTCGCGGACAAGTACATGCAGACGCCGCGCGGCATCTACCCCATGCGGTACTTCTTCACCGGCGGCACTGAGACCGACGATGGGCAGACCACAAGCTGGGACAGCGTGAAGGTCCGCGTCTCGGAGATCGTGGAGAAAGAGGACGGCGCCGACCCGCTGAACGACGACCAGATCGCCGCGGCGCTCAAGGCCGAGGGCATCGAGATTTCCCGCCGCACGGTGGCCAAGTACCGCCAGCAGCTCAACATCCCCCCCGCCCGCCAGCGCCGGAAGTTCTGAGCCAAATCCCCCGGTTGGGTGGCCGTGGGGCCGTCGCGACCGGGTCGCCTGCCACCCTGACGCCGACGGACGAAGGCGGCTCGAACGGTCCTCCCGTTACCGGCTCCTGCCGGATGTGTCCGCCTTTGCCCGAGGGCTACGGCGTGACAAGACCACAGCCCTTTCGGCGCACCACGAAGAACACATAGGCGTAGTAGTCTGAATGCCTGCGGTGCATCGCGGGCTCCTGGGCGGGTTTGTCGAGGACGGCGAGCGCGGCGCCGTCGTCAGCATATTTCCGGCGCAATTCCTCAATGCGAATCTCCATCGGCGTGTAAAAATCATCCCACCACGCCTCGTCCGGCAACGTGAAATGCCCGATCCGCGAGAAGCCGCATCGCTCGATTGCCGCCAGGACGTCCGGAACTCGGCCCATCGTCGGATAGTCGAGGTCGAAGCTCTCCTTCACCTCGGGCGGCGGGTCCTCCTTGCGCCAGACGGCTTCGGTAAAGGCGATGTACCCACCGGGACGCAACAGCCCGTGGCAGACGCGCAGGGCGTTCTCGAGGCCGATGTTGTAGAGAGCCCCCTCGGACCAGACGAGGTCAAAGCTCGCGGGCGGCAGGCCCGGGGCGGCCATGTCGCCGACCAGAGGCCGAATCCGATCGGCAAGCCCACGCACAGCGACCGTCGCACGCAGCCGCTCAATGCTTGGAGCATGGCTGTCCACGGCGACGATGGTGCCTGACGTCAGCTCGGCGAGATGGAGCGTCTGCCCGCCGACGCCGCACCCGAGGTCGAGCACCGCTGGCGTGGGCGGCAGATCGCGACAGAAGCCGAGCGCTTTCGTAGCGCAAGCGCGGCTGCCCGGCCCCTGCCGGGGGAGCGACTCATAAAGCTCGAAGAAGATCGGCCAGTAACGCGGCGGGAAATCGCTCACTTCATAACCCTCCGTCGGCGACAGGCCGCAGCCCAAGGAACACCTCGTGCCCCGTGTTGCTGTACGAGCTGTGCTCGAAGGGGACCGCGAGCGGCTCAAAGCCGGCCTCCGCGATCCGCTCCAGCCAGGCGGCCCGCGGGAACAGCCCCATGATGTGGCGGTCATGGGCAACCGTAACGGCCCCGTCTTCGTCTCTCAACAGGTACGCCATGTCGGTCACGTACACGTCGGCGCTCGAGTCGGGGATCCACCGCCATTCGAGGTAGCGCAGGCCGCGCCCGCCGCCGTCGCTGCCGCCCGTCTCGTTGCCCGGCTGGAACGTTTCCGAGACGAAATCCGGCTGGAACATCGCGACCCCGCCGGGGGCGGTGTGTGCAAATGCCGTGGCGATGGCTTTGGCAAGGTCCTCGCGCGAGGCCATGTAACCGATTGCGTCATGGATGAGCACGCAGTCAAAGACACGGTCGAGCCGGACCGACCGCATGTCGCCCTGAACGTGCTCGCATTCCGGATTCAGGCGGCGGCTCAGGGCCAGCATGTCCGACGCAACGTCCACCAGCGTGCAGGCCAGCGTTGCCTTCAGGTGCGCGGCATTGTGCCCGCCGCCGCTGCCCAGATCGAGCAGGGTTCGAGGTGGCGTTTTGCAGTGGGTCTCGAACAATCGCCGGTAGAAGGCCGCCTGCTCTGCATAGTCGCCCACCGGCGTCAGCAGCGGATACCAGTCCGCCAGGTCGCGGTAGAGCCGGAGGGGCCGGTTGGGTGTCATTTCGTGCTCTGTGGCCATGTGCGATCCGCCCGTTCCTCAATCGTCCGGGCCCGGGTGAGCGATGGCGTCTTCGTCACCCTCATCATCCTTGACACAAGTCAGCCGGAATCAAGGCTCGGGGTATGAGCACTTGCGTCGAAGGACTCACCCCCGACATTCTTCCCGGACGAGTTCGAAATCGCTCCGAGGTCCGAGGGCCGGGGGTGTTGCTCTCAGCGGACAGGTGAGAACGTGTGGGTTCACGACCGCAACGTGGTGGAGGCCATTGAAACAGAGGGCGCAGCCCCCGTGGGCGGATACGCCGTAGCCCTTTGAAGACCGCGACCTGCGAAAACGCCCAACGGCGTGTGCCATCGGGCGTTTCTATTATCTCGATCAGCCGAAAAAGCTCGGCTGCTTGAGTGAACCTCCCCGAGTAGGACTCGAATCCCGACGCTATCGGGATTTCGCACCGCGATGATGGGGCTCAACCTACCTCCATATCGGTTAATCCCAGTGCGCTCCCGACTGGTCGGGACTCTGCACGCTAAGCAGGTGTTCACGAATCCACCGGGCGGATTTCATCGACTTGATTTGCCGCTCCCGGGCCATCGCCTCCGCACGCGTGCCGTGCTCCTCCGACCGCACCAGACGCCACGGTCCGTGCTTGGCCGTGTAGCGACGACCGTCCTCGGGCGGGGCGTTATGCCGGACGAGGCGTTGCTGCACGTCGTCCGTCTGGCCGACGTAGAACCGACCCGCCGCGTTCTCGAGCACGTAGACGTAGAAGGGCAAACTCCCCGAGTAGGACTCGAACCTACCACCTAGCGGTTGATCCCGGCGCGCCGGGACTCTACCGATTGAGCAGTTTTTCCTGGATCCAGCGGGCCGACTTCATCGACTTGATTTGCCGCTCCCGGGCCATCGCCTCCGCACGCGTGCCGCGCTCCTCCGACCACACCAGACGCCACGGGCTGTGCTTGGCGGTGTAGCGACGACCGTCCTCGGGCGGGGCGTTATGCCGGACGAGGCGTTGCTGCA
>CAZBFW010000190.1:0-7233 GCA_964491135.1 uncultured Phycisphaeraceae bacterium
GTCTCCGGAGGAGGGCGATCGGTGGGGCGACTACTCCGGCGTGGACGAGCAGCCCGACCAGCCCGGCGTGTTCTGGACGCACGCGGAGTACCGCACGTCAAACTGGCGTACCTGGGTCGGCAAAGTCATCATAGACGACTGCAACGGCAACGGCGTCGCCGATGAGGTCGACATCAGCAGTGGCACCAGCCTCGACTGCAATGGGAACGCCGTTCCCGACGAATGCGACATCAGCGACGGGACCAGTGCGGACTGCAACGGCAACGGCGTCCCGGACGAGTGCGACGTGTCCGGCGGTCTCAGCCCGGACGGCAACGGTAACGGCGTGCCCGACGAATGCGAGGTCGAAGTGCTCTTCGTGAACGCCACCGCCTCGGGCGCGGGCAGCGGCCTGACCTGGAACGATGCGTACGTCGACCTCCAGGACGCGCTGGACGTCGCGAGGAGCACGGGCAGCGCAGTGCAGGAGATCTGGGTCGCCGCCGGCACCTACAGGCCCGACCGCGCGACGGGCGATCCGACATCCACGTTCCAGCTTTCTGACGGAACGGCCGTGTATGGCGGCTTCGCCGGCGGCGAGCTGTCGAAGGCGGAGCGCGACCTCGCGGCGAACCTGACGATCCTGAGCGGTGACTTCGGCGGGGAGAACAGCTATCACGTCGTGTACGCGGAAGATATTCAGCAGACAGCCGTTCTCGACGGCTTTGTCATTACCGGCGGCAACGCCGACGGGGCGGCGGGCACCGACAACGGTGGCGCGGGCGTTCGAATCGTCGCCGCCACCGTGGCACTGCACAATTGCGTTGTCCGGGCGAACACGGCGAGCGGCAATGGCGGCGGCATCATCGGCATGCCCGGAACCGTCCTGAGTCTGGTCAACTGTGTGATCTCCGGGAATGCGGCGGGTAACCGCGGCGGCGGGATCCAGGGCTACCAGTCCGTCATCGAGGCCACGAACTGCACCATCGTGAACAACACGTCCGGCGCGGAGGGCGGCGGCAGCTTCAGCAACGAGTCGACCGTGACGCTGACCAACTGCATCTTCTGGGGCAACACCGAACTCGGCGAACTGAGCGGTGAATCGGCTCAGGTTTATACGATGGCGGGCAGTCTGGCGCTCGACTACTCCTGCGTGCAGGGGCTGACCGGCAGCCTGGGCGGAGTCGGCAACACCGGCGCGGATCCACGGCTGGTTGACATGGCGGGCGCAGACGGCATTGCCGGTACGACGGACGACAACCTCCGGCTACTGCCCGCTTCCAGCGCCATCGATGCCGGCAATAACGCGGCAGTGCCGATAGGTGTCACTACAGACCTGGCCGGAGGCCCTCGTTTCATCGACGATCCCGCAACTCCCGACGTCGGAAGCGGCGTTCCGCCGATCGTCGATATGGGTGCGTACGAATACACCCCGGTGGGGGACTTTGACGGCGACCTGGATATCGACTTACTCGACTTCGCCCGGTTCCAGGGGTGCATGAACCAGCCGGCCGCGGGTGCTTGCGCTCCGGGTGATCTGACCCGGGATGGGCAGGTGGGTGCGATGGACGCCGGGCCGTTCGCCTCGGTGCTGAGCGGCCCGTAGCGGGCGTGGGATGTGATCCGCTTGACCGAGATTCCCATCTCGGTCCTGATGATCCCACGCCGACATTCCCGACACGGCGGTGCCGCCGGGTCAGGAGGTTCGTTGGCGCGCCAGTCGGAAGACCAGCGCCTCCAGACAAAGCTGCACGTTGGCGTTCAGGTCAATCTGTTGCACCGCCGTGTTGATGGCGGAGATGGCATCCGCGTACACCGCGGCACGCGCCGCGGCTTCAGCCTCCGTCGCGGCGGACCGCATCCGGTCGCGGTACCACGCCGAAGCCAGTGACAGCAGCACACTCACCCCCTGACGTTGCGCTTCGGTTTCGGAGACGTCCGGATCGCGGCGGCGGCACGCCGCGCCCAACGCCTTGGCAGACTCCATCCATTCCTTCACAAGGGTCGAGCCGCCGGAGGCGTCCAGCCGCTCCAGCGGAGTCACGATCTGTTCGCGCACGGCCAGAATGCCGTCGTCCACGTACTGCACGGCCAGTCCCAGGCTGCCCTCAGCGAGCTGTGCGACGTACGTGATGGCGTCGTCCTCCAACTCCGGGCGCAACTCCCGCAAGCGCTGCGCCACAAAACTCTGCGGCAGCGGCGAGAAGGAAACGAGCTGGCACCGCGAAAACGTGGTGGGCAGCAGCCGCTCCAGGGAGGCCACCAGCAGGATGAGAAACGTGGTGGCCGGCGGCTCTTCCAGCGTTTTCAGTAGAGCGTTCTGGGCGGCGGTCGTGATCCGGTCCGCCTCACGGATGATGAACACCTTCGCCCGTCCGCGGGCCGGCTTGGCCCCCACCGCATCGATCACGAAATGCCGGACCACGTCCACCCCCAGGTCCAGAGCCTTGCGGTTCCGCACGGCCGTGTCCGGGTGAAATGCGTTGAGTTGGCGGTAGATGCGGTGCAGGTCCGGATGCGTGTCGGCCCGCACGGCCCGGCAGTCGTCGCATTCGTCACACACATCCACAGCCGGACCCGTCCACTCCGCCAGCTCAGCCCGCTTGCGCACGTCGGCCTCCGCCGAACGGGGCTGCGGACACAGCAGCAATTGGGCGAAGGCCGTCGCGAACGCTTCCTTCCCCACGCCGTCCGGCCCGTGAAAGACATAGGCGTGCGGAACCCGGTTGCCGCTCAGCGCTCGCTGAATCATCCGGTGTGCGCGCGGCTGATGTCGCACGTCAAAAATCGACACGCTGCAGCGCCTCCCAGATCGCCTCGTGAACCTCGTCGGCCGGACCGCGGGCGTCAATCGTCATCACCGGGCGCGGATAGAACTCTCCCAGTCGAAGAAACGTCTGCCGAACCCGGCGGTGAAACTCGATCGGCCGTGCCTCCATCGCATCCGTATGGGCGTCGTCAAACAAACCCTTCTGGCCGGCATGTTTGCGGCGGTGCTTGCCGGCATGGTGCGGCTCCCGCCCCGTCCGCTGGAAGCCCCGTTCCACGTCGACGTCCAGGACAAACGTCAGGTCCGGCCACGTGTCGCCGATGGCATACCGCGCAACCTCGAGAACTTGCGCAATGTCATACCCCGCCGCGCCCTGGTAGGCACAGGTGGCCGAAACGAACCGGTCGCAAAGCACGGTCTTGCCGGCGGCCAGGGCCGGCTCGATGATCTCACCCGCCAGTTGCGCCCGGGAGGCCATGAACAGAAACGTCTCGCACCGAACGTCCATCTCGCTGAGGTCGTAATCCAGCAGAACGTGCCGAATGCGGTCACCGATGGTCGTCCCCCCGGGATCCTTGCAGTGCACCACGTCCAGGCCGGACGCGGTCAAACGCCGGCCCAGCTTTTCCCGTTGGGTGGACTTGCCACAGCCGTCGGGCCCGTCGAATACGATGAACTTGCCGCGCAATTGTTCCATGTCGTCCCGTGCCGCATCCCTTGCTCAAGGACAGGGAGCCTGCGGCGCCGCCGCGCGGGCCGCGTCAAACACCTCCGCCGCGTTATAGCTTGACCGCACAAACGGCCCGGCCGCCACGCTGAGGAACCCCGCGGCCCGCGCCTCCTTCCCCAGTTCCCGAAACTCCTCCGGCGGGTAGTACTTCTCGACCGGGGCATGCTTTGCGGACGGCTGTAGATACTGCCCGATCGTCAGAACCTGGCAACCCGCCGTGACGAGGTCGGCAAACGCCTGCCGGAGCTCGTCCCGCGTTTCGCCCAGCCCGACCATCAGGCCCGACTTGGTGAGAATGCCCTGGGAATACGCCCGGACCGTGCGAATCACGCCGAGCGACCGCGCATAGCGGGCTTGCGGGCGGATTCGTCCCGTCAGCCGCTCCACCGTCTCCAGGTTGTGGTTGTACAAGTGCGGCCCGGCGTCGCAGAGCGCATGGATGCTCGCCTCGCTCCCCTTCATGTCCGACGGCAGCACTTCGACCGTGGCCCAGGGGCACTCTTGCCGTACCGCCCGAACACAGGCCGCGAAATGACTGGCCCCCCCGTCGCGCAGGTCGTCGCGCGCCACGGCTGTAATCACCACGTGCCGCAGACCAAGCTCTGCGGCGGCCCGTGCCAGCCGCTGAGGCTCGTCCGGCTCGGGGGCCGGCGGGCGGCCGGTTGCCACCGCGCAGAACGCGCACCCGCGCGTGCAGCAATGGCCCAGGATCATGAAAGTGGCCGTCCGGTGCGACCAGCACTCGGCCAGATTGGGGCACTTGGCGTCCTGGCACACGGTGGCGATCCCGCTCTCGGCGACCGCCCGCTTGGTCTGGGCAAAAGGGGCGCCGGCCGGCAGCGGCCGTTTCAGCCACGGCGGCAACCGCTGCGCCGGCGGTCGCGATTCATGACAGGCGTTCGGAGTATCCACAATCACTTCCCTGTGCGGTTCGGGTCGCTCCGACACGCGTGCCCGAGCCCGGCGCGATATTAGGCGCTTCGGCGGGCTGGTCAAGCGCCGGGAACAGGCTCGGCATTCTTGACGCGTTTCCGGAACGACCGTACGATGCCGATATCTGGGCCAGGCACGTCGAGAACGGAGGCACCGATCGTACCATGAGCATCACCTTCAGCAAAATCCTGCACCCGACGGACTTCTCGGAACTCTCTCTGTATGCTCTGGGCTTCGCCCGGCGACTGGCGGAGGCTTTTGACGCACAGTTGCACTGCCTGCACGTGATTGATGAGGCGTACCAGTACTGGTCGGCCGTCGGGCCGGAGATGGCCCCGGTCACTCCGCCCGTGGAGGATCTGACCAGCCTGGCCGAAGGCCAGATGCAGCGGTTCTCCGACGACCACCTCATCGGGCTGAAGTACCCGGCCGTGACCAAGGTCGTATTCGGCAAACCGTTTGCCGAAGTTGTGCGCTATGCCCGGGAGACCAACATCGACCTGATCGTGCTGGCCACCCACGGGCGCGGCGGGTTGACCCACGTGCTGTTGGGAAGCACCGCCGAGAAGGTGGTCCGCAAGGCGCCGTGCCCCGTGCTGACCATCCGCGACCCAAAGCACGAATTCGTGATGCCGTAGCGGAAGAACCCGGCCCTGGACACGACGCCCGACCTGTTCCGGCCCCCAAGTGTGTCGGAGAACGCCTAGTCGCGGAAGACCTCCCATGACTGAACTGCATTCCAGTCCGCCACCGACGGCCGACATGATCGCGGCCCGCGTTCGCAGCAACGCGGTTAGCTCGCTCCTTCCCGCCGTTCTGATTACGGTAATCGGCTGGCTGATGCCTGCTTCTGTGTCCAAAGACCCGCCGGAACTCAAAGAGACCACGATCGTCGGCATGATCTGGACCTTGCGCGTCGTCGGTCCGTTGTTGCTCGTGACCGCGGCTCTTGGGCGTACGGGAGCGCTCTGGTGCTTTCTCCTGGATGCCATTCTCTCGAGCTGCGTGGCCCTGGCCCTGGCGGTGACGGTGGTGGTGATATTCGATGAATTACTGCAAGGCAGCGTGAACGTTCTTGTATTCGCCGTCTTTGCAGCGGTGTATGTACGGGCGGCGTGGTCCTTGTGGAATGAGTTCTTCGTGCTTCGTCGCGCCCTGGTGTCCGCCGGCACGCAGCCCGCGGTTCTCGCTCCGGCGCCGAGTTCGTCAGCAGGCACCGTGGTCAGCACGGCGCATGAATTCGAACGACCTCGCCCCTCACCGTCCCCGGAAGCCAGGAGGCCATCGGGGAGACCCCCCGAGCCCATGGTGGAGACATTGCCGCCGACGCCCGAAGAGCCCCCGCCGGACGGATTTCTGGCGGGTTTTGCCGATCGCCGGCCCGGGGAAGACGAGGAGCGGTAGGGGGGGCACCCTGCCCGCGAGCGAATCTCCAGAGCCGGCAGATGGACCATGCCTTCCAATGCACCCAGCCCCGCAGACTCGACCTGGTCGCGATACTCGCGTCAGATCCTCTTTGAGCCCATTGGCCCGGATGGCCAGCAACGGCTCGCGGAGTCGCGCGTGACCATCGTGGGCTGCGGTGCATTGGGGTGCACACTGGCCGAGACGCTCGTGCGGTCCGGCGTAGGCTTCGTCCGCATTTGCGACCGGGACTTCGTCGAACTGGACAACCTCCAACGCCAGACACTCTTCGATGAGGACGACGTGGCCGCCGCGCTGCCGAAGGCGGAGGCGGCCCGGCGCAAGCTCACGCGCATCAATTCACAGGTGACGATCGAAGGTATCGTGACCGACGTGAACCCGTCAAACATCGAGCGGCTGACGGACGGTTCGCACCTCATCCTCGACGGCACGGATAACTTCGAGACCCGCTACCTCATCAACGACGTGGCCGTCAAGCATTGCCGGCCCTGGGTCTACGGCGCGGCCGTCGCCTCCAGCGGGTTGTGCCTGGCCGTTCTGCCCGGCGTCACGCCCTGCCTTCGCTGCGTCTTTGACGAAGCCCCTCCACCGGAGGAAACCCCGACGTGCGAGACAGTAGGTGTATTGGGCACACTGGTGCGCGTGGTCGCCAGCCTGCAGGCCACGGAGGCGCTGAAAATCCTCATGGGCCGACTGGATGACGTGAATCGCCACCTGGTCAGCCTCGACATCTGGTCGGGGCGGTTCACTGCCGTGCACGTTGCGGGGGCCGCGGATCGGGCCGACTGCGCCTGCTGCCGCCATCATCGCTACGACTATCTCTCCGGAGCGCGTTTCAGTGTTGCCTCGCACCTCTGCGGCCGCGACGCGGTGCAAGTGCATCGCAAGGGCGACCACGCAGTCGACCTGCCCGCGCTGGCCGATCGCCTCCGCCCCGTCGCGCGTGGGGACGTGCTCGTCAACTCGTTTGTGCTGAAGGCCGCGATTGACGCGTACGAACTGACGGTCTTCCCCGACGGCCGCGCCATCGTCAAGGGTACCGACTCACCGGATACCGCAAGAACTCTGTACGCCCGTTACGTCGGATTGTGACGCGTCCTCACTTCACCGCGTCAAGGAGCCTGATGAGATCTTCCCGCGTCGTCACCGGACGCTGGCAGGTGTAATTCCTGCATACGTACGCCGTCGCCCGACCCTCCTGCATCGTCTTGGCCGCCAGCAGGGGAATCCGTCGGGCCGCTTCGGATTCCGGACCCGCTGACAACGCCAACACCTTGTTCGGCCGGAAACCCCCGTGAACGGCACGAAGGAGCTCGCGTGTCGAGACGTCTCCCGCTGGAGCGACCAACAGATCGGAAGAGCACACGTCTGAACTCCAGTCACCGCTCATTATCTC
>CAZBFW010000191.1:0-7228 GCA_964491135.1 uncultured Phycisphaeraceae bacterium
CGGGCAGAACGTGCCGTACGACTCGATGATCGTGATCTTCGGCTGCCAGCGGGACAAGGACGTGACGGGCATGCTTCGTCACATCCAGCTCGGGGCGGACAAGGTCATCTTCACCACGACGGGCTCACCGCGAACGATGGACCCGCACGATCTGGCCACGGCCTACGTGGACCAGTGCGGCAAGATGGCCCAGGTGGCGGAAGACTTGGAAGAGGCCATCCGCATCGCGGGCAGCGCTTTGACGCGCGAGGACCTGATCTGCATCACCGGCTCCTTCTACCTGGTGGGTCGGGCCAAGCGGCTGTACGCCCAGAAGGTGGGGCAGACGGTGGGCCAGTAGGTCCGCCGGCCGCAGAAACCGCCAGAAACGCAAAAACACACAGATCCATGGAACGTGAGCGGGCTGGCCGCGTTGCGTGCCTTGCCTGGGGTTTTGGTCCTAAGGGTATTCTCCGTCTCATTGCATGAGCGCGGTCTCTGTGCGGCCCGCCTTCGCTCGCGTCCCGGCAGATGCGTTGCCGTCCGGCAAAGCGGACCCGCGTGCGCCCCGTTCCGCCGCCCCGTCTTCCGGTGCATCCGACCTGCTTGTTGCGTGCCTGACCGGAATCGGGACGGCCCGATGCGCGGGCTGGGACATGCGCCCCATCGGTATTCACGTAGTCGGCTCTGCCATCTTGTGACACTGTGTTACGTTTGGGCACTGTAGCGCGATGTAACTCGAGTGGAGAGGAAGACTGATCCGATAGAACGCTTGCCGCGGTAGCACAGGGCAGCGACAGAAAGGGCACAACACCACCCTTCGCGCTATGAGCCGGCATCGCGTGGCGACGGTCGGGGAGCCGCATGAACGCCTGACAAACGCCTCCCCTTTTTCCCTTGCCCGCGTGAAACGTTCCCCCCTGGACTTCTGCGGCATGGGGCGCGGTGACGCCGCGCTGCGAGCACGCAGAACACGAAACCCCAGAGAAGGCCAGCAACCATGTCCAACACCGTTACAATCAGTCCGCTGACCCGGATCGAAGGCCACCTGGCCATCCACACCGAGACCGAGCCTCAGCCTGGCGGCTCCGGCGTGCAGGTCACGCAGGCCCACTGCGAGGGGGAGATGTTTCGCGGGCTGGGAGTGATTCTGGTGGGTCGTGACCCGCTGGACGCTCAACAGATCATGCAGCGTACCTGCGGCGTCTGCCCGATCGCGCACGGCATGGCGTCGGTGCGGGCACAGGAGGAGGCATACGGGATTCGTCCCGTGCAGAATGGGCGGCTGCTGCAGAACCTGATCGCGTCGGCGAATTATCTCCATTCGCACATCCTGCACTTCTACCACCTCGCCGCGCTGGACTTCGTCGACGTGACGGCCGTGTTGAATTACACGGGGTCGGACCGCACCCTGCTCAAGCTCAAGGCGTGGGCACAGTCGGCCCTGGACCGCAAGGATGTCTTCCCGGCCGCGCCGTTCCTGCCGCGTTACGAGGGTGACTACGTCTCCTCCACGGAGATTAACTGCGCACTGCTGGGACACTATGCGGACGCCCTCAAGATACGCCGTACGTGCGACGAGATGGGCGCGGTGTTCGGGGCACGGCTGCCACACTCCACGGCGCTGCTGCCCGGCGGATGCACGCAGAAGCCCACGCTCGAGCGCATCCTGGCCTATCGCTCCCGGCTGGACGAGGTGCTCGCGTTCGTGGAGGACGTATACCTGCCGGACCTGTTCGAGGTGGGTCGGCAGTTCCCGCAGTATTTCGAGATCGGCCGCGGCTGGGGGAACTTCCTGGCCTACGGCTCGTTCGAAATGGACGACAGCGGACGGAAGTTCTTCCCGCCGGGGACGCTCATCGACGGCAAGTGGGAGACGTTCGATCCCCGTCACATCAGCGAAGACGTCAGCGCGGCCTGGTACGAGGACGGAGTGGCCCGCCACCCGTTTGAGGGCGAGACGCGTCCCAAGCCGGGCAAGCCCAGGGCCTATTCGTGGATCAAGGCCCCGCGCTATCGCGGTCTGCCGCTGGAGGTCGGCCCGCTTGCCCGCGTGCTCGTGAACTACCACGCCGGGGAGAACGGATGGGCGCGCAAGCCCGTGGATGCGGCCTGCGAGAAGCTCGGCATCACGCCGGACAAGCTGGTGTCCGTGATGGGACGGCACGTGACCCGGGGACTGGAGACCCTGGCTCTCGTGCAGCAGTGCTTCCGCTGGCTGGACGAAATCGGCGTGGACCAGCCGGCGGTGACGTCGTTCGAGTTTCCCAAGAGCGGCCAGGGCGCGGGCCTGGTGGAGGCCCCGCGCGGGGCGCTGGGACACTGGCTGACCATCGAGGACTACAAGGTGAAGACGTACCAGAGCGTCGTGCCGACGACGTGGAACTGCTCGCCGCGGGATTCAAAGGGGCAGTCCGGCCCCGTGGAGAAGGCGCTGGAAGGCACGCAGGTGGCGAACGCATCCCAGCCGATCGAGCTGGGGCGCATCGTGCGGTCGTTTGACCCGTGCCTGGCCTGTGCCGTGCATTGACCGTGTGCGACGAACCAACGGGGCGGGAGAGTCCTTGGAGATGACAGCAATGGCAGAGATCTCGAGAAGGGAATTCCTCCGCATGGGAGCCGTCCTGGCGGCCGGCGCTGGGCTGGGCCCCGGCGCTGCGGAAGCCCTGGCCGCCGGACTGGAGCGGGTGTTCACCGGCCAGAAGCGCGTGGTGTGGCTGCAAGGCATGTCGTGCACGGGTTGCAGCGTGTCCCTGCTGAACTCCGACGAGCCGGGACCGGTGGAGCTGATCACACAGGTCATTTCCGTCGTGTTCCATCCGACCTTGTCGGCGGCGCAGGGCCACCTGGTCACGGAAACACTGGACCGGCTGGTCGAGGCGGGTGACTTCTTCCTGGTGCTGGAAGGGGCGGTCTGCCCGAAGATGCCGCAGGCCTGCACCGTGGCGGGCCGGCCGCTGACCGACCTGCTTCCCCCGCTGCTGAAGCGGGCCCAGTTTGTCGTGACGGCGGGCTCCTGCGCCGCGTTTGGCGGCATCCCGGGTGCGGACGGCAACCTCACCGGTGCGATGGGCCTCAAGGAATTCATGATCGACCGGGGAATCCCCGTGGAAAACAAGCTGGTGAACTGCCCGGGCTGCCCCGTGCACCCGCATACGATGGTCACCACGCTGGCCTACCTGGCGGGCGCGGGCTATCCCGCGGTGGATCCGGCCACCCTGACGCCGAACATGATCTGTTCCGCCTCCGTTCATGACGACTGCCCGCGATTCCATCACTGGCAGAAGCAGCACTTCGCGGAGCACTTCGGGGACGAGGGGTGTTTGTTCAAGCTGGGGTGTCTGGGCCCGCTGAGCCGTTCCAACTGCTCGCACCGTCAATGGAATGGGGGGATCAACTGGTGCATTCGGGCCGGGGCGCCGTGCATCGCTTGCACAAGCGAGGATTTTGCCAAGAGACCATCGTTCCCGTTCTATCGCCACGGCGAGAAGTATCACTCGGTGGCGTATGGTGATGCCGACCGAAAGGGGACTGCCACATGATGCTACAGAAAGCCAGCCTGGCCCGACGGATGTACGTGCCGACCATCGCGCTCTTTATCACGTTCATGGCGGTGCTGCTCGGCATTCAGCACGTATCCTATGTACGCGGCTTCGAGACCACTCTGGGGAAGATCGAAGACTCATCCTTGGAGGTGGAGCGTGAGGCCTCGAAGGGGATGACCCAGGGAATCTGGGCCGCCACCGACCGCTGGCTGCAAACGGGTGAGAACACCCAGTTTGTGGACTTCGCGAACCGGCAGCGAGAACAGTCGGACATCGGGGCGATTGCCTTCGTGGGTCTGTCCAAGACGGCGGAACTGGCCTCTCCGGCGGACCGGGTGGGTACGGCGCTGGCGGAAGGGGTCTGGGATGAGGCGACCAAGGCCCCGGACCTGATCCTGAAGGAGGACCCGAAAGCGATCAACCTGTATCAGCCGTTGCACGTCACGGCGGATATGCGGCGGCTTCGACCGGACATGGAGGTGGGTACCCTGTACGGGCTGCTGCACCTGGAGTTTCCCAAGGACCGGCTGAACGAGATGCTGGCGGATGCCCGCTCCGTGTTTGAGGGCCGGGTGAGGCAGTCCCTGACTCTGACCTGCGGAATGGGTGTGGCCGCCCTGGTGGTCATGGCGATCAGTCTGTTTCCGCTGGTCGTCCGGCCGCTGGTCCGGTCTCTGCGCGGCGTGATCGGGAGCCTGGCCAACGGCTCGAACGAACTGGTGGAGATATCGCGGCAGATCGGCGGATCCAGCCAGCGTCTGGCGACGTCTGCATCCGAGCAGGCCTCATCGCTGGAAGAGACCAGCAGCGCGATGGAGCAGATGTCGGCCATGACGCGGACCAACGCCGAGAACGCCCGCGAGGCGGACACGTTGAGCACGCAGGCTCAGCAAAACGCGGCCGCCGGCGACCAGACGATGGCCCGGCTCACACGGGCCATGACCAGCATCAATGAATCGTCGGCCCAGATCGCCAAGATCATCAAGGTGATCGAGGAGATCGCGTTCCAGACGAACCTGCTGGCCCTGAACGCTGCGGTGGAGGCGGCCCGGGCGGGCGAGCACGGCAAGGGCTTCGCCGTGGTGGCGGACGAAGTGCGAAACCTGGCCAGTCGGGCGGCGGAAGCGGCCCGCAACACGCGAGCCCTGGTCGAGGACTCGGTCGTGCGGGCTCAGGACGGTGTGGAGGCCGTCCACGAGGCGGGCACGGCATTCGGTGCGATTGTAACCAGCGCTCAGCGGGTGTCGGAGCTCGTGGGAGAAATTGCCCGGGCCTCCGAGCAACAGGCGCAAGGAGTCGACCAGGTCAACAGTGCCGTGACGCAGATGACGCAAATGACCCAGGAGTCGGCGTCTGAGGCGAGTCATTCCTCGTCCGTGGCGGAGCAGCTTGGGGCGCAGGCGGAGTCGGTAAAGGGCATGGTGGGCGCGCTGGTGGGCATTGTGGAAGGGGCCGGCCGCGCGCGCGAAGACGGCGGATCCTGAGATCGGGAATTACCAGGGGACTCTCGTTCCACGAGAGGGTGCGGTGCCAGGGACCGGTTCAGCGCGAGCCGGTCCCGTTTTGCGCGCTACGCATGTCGTGAATCCTGCAGGTCCAAGTCCTCGGCGGAGCGTGATGACCTGCACGGGAGCCGAAGGCGACGCGGCCCGTCGCAAGCCTGAATCGCAAGGGAGTTGGAGGCGAGACCCGGACCCGGCGGATGGACACCGGATGCAGGGCGGTGCCGCGGGGTGCGGCTCTCGCGGTCCAGGCGGCGCCCGCAACCTGCGATGGAGACTGACCCGTTACTGTCCCGGTTGCAGCAGGCGGTGGTAGTCAAACACATGAAGCACCGTGCTCGCATCGGTCCCCCGTTCCGCGAAAGCCGGTGCCAGGCTCGTGCCGAGGAACAAGCCGTCGAACGTTCGGCATAAGGAGAAGACGGCACCGAGACCCAGCCTCGGCGTGAGGTCGACGGCCAGACCGGTAGAGAGGTTCACCGCGCGGATCTTGCCCTCCAGGCCGCAGAAGAGCAGCCGGTTTGCCGCGGGGTCGTGCAGGAGATCGTACGTGTACGACTGCGTTAGTCCCACGCCTCTGCCAGTATCCGTTGTGATGGGCTCGGCCGCGGTCGCCACGCGGGGCGGGGGCGTACGGTCGGTCGCTCCCAGCAGGGCATCCCATGCGTAGACTCACACTCCCGCGCTGGTGGCGAGGTACATTTCCTCGCCGGCCGGGCTGAACGCGATCTGCCGGACCTGCTCCAGGCCTTGCTTCCCGCTTCCGCTCATGCCGGGGAGCTGCCCGGCATCGAGCGCGGACTCGAATTGCTGAAATGCCTCCTCGAAGCGCTGTCGCACATCGTCTCCTAGTTCCTTCATCGGATCCCGCAGTTGCTCCAATTGCCGCTGCCGCGTGCCGCGCTGCTGCCGCAACTTCGCGAGCAATCGCTTCTGCATGGCGGACGTGTCAACGACGTCCCCGATACAGAGAGTTTTCACGAGACGGCCCGTGGGGATCTCGACGATCGCCAGGCCCTCGGGGCAATCGGCGACGAGGTGTTGGCCGGTCGGCTGCAGCGCGACGACAGTTTCTCCCGGGATGCTGATGGAGGCGGTCTGCCGGCCGGTCTCGCAGTCAATCAGAACCACCTCGCCCGAGGAGCGGAACGCCAGGGTTCGCTCGTCCGCAGTGAACGTCAGGGATTGTACGACACGCGATGCGGATACCTCTGCGATCACGGTCGCTGATGGGAGGTTCCAGAGCCGGGCTGACCAATTCCCGGCGCAGAAGCCGGCGGCCAGGTAGCGTCCCGAAGGACTGGTCTGCAACGCGTGGACCCGCGCATCCAGCTCGATACCCAGCGGGGTTGCCGGGCCGGACCACGGCGCCGTCCATTGCAGAAGGGGCGCCTTGCGGCTCTCTTCGGGCGAGGCCCAGACGAGCAGGAATCCACTTCCGGGGCCCGCGCACCACACCGGCGTTACAGGCCCGTCCTTGCCCTTCGGAGTCTCAATGCTGCCCACCAGTAGGCCCGCGTCGCGCAGGGCCTGACGCGAGGCGACAACTGTCGCCTTCGCCTCGGCCCACCAACGATCCTCTTCCGACACCTCGGGCACGCGCACAAACTGGTCGAACCGCTCGATGCCGTCCGTTTCGCCGTCTCCCAGATACTCGTAGCTCGTCAGGGCGTTCGGCAGATCCAACAGCGCGGCGAATCGCGCCAGAAAATCGCTCGCAGACGTCGGGGGATTCGACAGCAGGTTTTTCAGCTCCCCCGGCGTGCCCGTGTCCTTGAGCAGATCCGCAAACCGTTCAGGGTGTCCCGCCAACCGATTCTTTTTTCGGGTGGAGATGGGCCCAGAATACTCGGGAAGGGAGTTGTACTCGTCCAGCAGCTTGCCCCTTCGATACACGGAATACGCAAAAACATCATCGTCGTGGACAAGCACATGCACGATGTCGAACGGCAGTCTCCTGGCCCGGGCCCTGGTGATGGACGGATCCTGTCCGTGCGCCGACGGATACACCGTCGTCCAGCCGCGCAAGGTCGGGGCCAGCAGCACCTCGCATTTTTCCAATCGCACGACCGCCTGAATCGCTCCAAGCACCGCGCCGTAATCGTCCGTCCGAACATGAATTGACCCGTAGAAGGCGCCCATGTCCCGTCAGTATAACCGATCGCGACGTCGAATCGACTTGCCGGCCGGCTTACGGTCTCA